>JAVHLZ010000027.1 GCA_031081675.1 Armatimonadota bacterium | reverse complement strand
GACTAGGTCCCGTCCGGGCGGATCCACCCGCGGCGGGCGGCGTAGGCCACCACCTCCGCCCGGTTGCGCAGGTGGAGCTTATCCAGGATGTTCTTGATGTGGTACTTGACGGTGTTTTCGGAGATGCGCAGCCGTGCCGCGATCTCCCTGTTGCTGGCGCCCAGGCTGACGGCCCGCAGGACCTCCATCTCCCTGTCGGTCAGTTCGTCGGGTCCCGGCCGCTCGGCCGGTCTCTTCCCGCGGCGGAACTCGTCCAGAATGCGGCCCGCCAGGCTCGGCGACAGCGGCGCCTCACCGCGGTCGATGCCCGCCAGCAGGTCGAAGAACTCCTCGGCCTGCAGGTTCTTCAGCAGGTACCCGTGGGCACCGCTGCGGAGGGCCTCGAACAGGGTGCGGTCGTCGTCGGAGACGGTGAGCATCACCACCTTGGTGTCGGGCAGGTGCGCCTTGATGGCCCGCGTGGCTTCCAGTCCGTCCACGCCGGGCATGGCGACGTCCATGAGGACCACGTCGGGCCGCAGGCGGAGGGCGGCCTCCACGGCCTCCCGCCCGTCGGCGGCCTCCCCCACCACCTCTACGCCCCGCGCCTCCAGCAGGCTGCGGATTCCGTCCCGGAACAGCGCATGGTCATCCGCCAGCAGGACGCGCACGACCATCCCTCCCCGGGGCCGGGAGGCGGACCTCCACCGTGGTGCCGCCGCCGGGCACCGACCAGACGCGCAGGGCGCCGCCGATGGCCGACGCCCTCTCCCGCATCGACTCGAGCCCCATGCTCACGCCGCCGGCGGCGCCCGCCCCGGGATCGAACCCCACCCCGTCGTCGGACACGCGGACCACCAGGTCGTCGCCATCCCGGGCGCAGTGCACCCACGCCCGCCCGGCGCGGGCGTGCTTGCGGACGTTGGTGAGGGCTTCCTGGACGATGCGGATCAGGTGGAGCTGGGCGGCGGCGGGCAGGCCGTCGAGGGCATCGGCCGCGTCGAGGGCGAGGTGGACGGGAAGGCCGCTCATCTCTCCAAAGCGCCGGACGTATTCCTCCAGCGCCTGGCGCAGCCCGCGGTCGGGAGCGGGGGCGATCCGCAGGCTGAGAATGGCCTCCCGCAGGTCCGCGTACACCTGGCGCGCCGCCTCCTCCAGCTGGGACAGGTGGCGGCGGGCATCGTCCAGCCGCCCGGCCTCCACCAGCGCCCGCACCGCCTGCGCCTTGGTGTTGACGTAGCCCAGGACCTGGCCCACGTGGTCGTGCATCTCCCGGGCGATCCGCTCGCGCTCCTCCAGCACCGCCACCGACAGCAGCCGTTCCTGCAGTCGGGCGTTCTCCTCCAGGGAGCGCAGCAGCCGGGTGCGCATCGTCTCGAAGCTGGCCCCCAGCTGGCCGATCTCATCGCTGCGGTGAATGTCCACGGGACTGGCCAGATCCCCCGCCGCGATCCGCTCGGCGGCGCGGGTCAGGGCCCGCAGCGGCGCGCTGACGGCGCCGGTATCGAGCCACGCAAAGATCAGGGCGGCCGCCAGGACCAGCACCTCGAAGACGATGATGCGGTCCCGCAGGCGCCGCAGAGGTCCGAACGTCTCGCGGTCGTCCTGCCCGACCCCGATGCCCCACGGGACGCCTGGCACCGGCGCGAAGGCCATCACGTGCAGTTCCCGGCCGCCCCGGGAGGTGACGACCTTCTCGGCCGGGGCCACGAGGGGACGACCGGCGGAGATCAGGCGCGCGAAGAACTCCGGATGCTCCTCCCGGGTGAACAGATCCGCCTGACGCGTGCTGGCCAGGACGGTGCCATCTCTGTCCACCACCACTGCGTGGCCGGTCAGCCCCTGGGCGAGGCCATCCACGAAGGCCCGCAACACCGGGCCGCCCAGATCGATGCCCCCGACCACCGCGCCGGTGACGGTCCCCTCCGAGGAGACCACGGGCACGACCAGGAAGACCGCCGCCGCATCGCCCGCCCGCACCACGGAGGTGACCCCCCGCCGGCCCGTGCGGGCGACCTCCAGGATCCGGGGTGCGCCGGCCTCCAGCATGCGCGGGATCACCGCGCCGGCCCGGAGCCCGCCCCGGGCGTCGAGGACCCCCACGCCTCCGGAGAACAGGTCCGCGGCGGACAGCATCGGCAGGTCCCGCCGGAGGTCCGGCGTCTCCCGGGAGGCGGCGCGGGCGGCGATCTGATCCAGCTGGCTCCAGCCCTGGGCGATCCGCGCGCCGAGGTGGGCAGCCACAGTCCGGGCCATGGCCAGCCTCTCCTCCAGGACCCGGTCGGTGGCCGCCTGCACCATGACCAGGCCCATCACGCCCAGGGGGGCGGTGGCCGCCAGAACTCCCACGGCCACCAACACCATGATCCTGCCCCGCAGCCCCATGGGCATCGCCTCACCAGGCCTGCATTCTCCACTCTATGTGCGCGCTGTGCCGCCTGTCATCGGGCAGAGAACCGATACGGCGACGGCTGAGCGCCCGAGCCCGCCGGCAGGCGCGGGGCCCCCCCGGGGCCGAAATTCCAAAAGCGCGGGTATTCCGCCCGCAGGGGGTGAGGACGATGGCAGCCCGCGAGGTGCCGGAGCGACGGATCGTGGAGGATCCCCCGTTCGTGCAGGTGATGTTCAACACCACCCGGTACGCCTGGCTGTGGGCGCTGGTCCGGGTGTGGCTGGGCTGGCAGTGGATCGACGCCGCCCGCCACAAGATCGGCGTCGAGGCCTGGACCGGCACCGGGGCGGCCCTGAAGGCCTTCTGGGAGCGCGCCATCCAGGTGCCCCCGCCCCCGGCCCGCCCGCCGGTGGCCTTCCCCTGGTACCGCGCCTTCCTCCAGTGGCTGCTGGACATCCAGGCCTACACCTGGTTCGCCAAGCTGGTGGCCTACGGCGAGCTGCTGGTGGGGGTGGCCCTGGTCCTGGGCGCGTTCGTGGGGATCGCCGCCTTCGTGGGCGGCTTCATGAACTGGAACTTCATGATGGCGGGCACGGCCAGCACCAACCCGCTGCTGTTCACCGCCGCCGTCCTGCTGATCCTGGCGTGGAAGGTGGCCGGCTCCTACGGCCTGGACCGCTGGCTGCTGCCCCTGCTGGGCACCCCCTGGAGGCCCGGGAGGCTGTTTGGCAGACCCGCGGACTGACGGAACCCCGGCAAGAATCGGGCGGCCGTCTGATCGACCTGCCGGAGGTCGGCGGCCACCATAACAACTGATGAGCAGGCAGTCCCCTCACCAGCGGCGCGCGGCGCGGCCTCCGGGTCCGTCGCCCGACGTGTGGCTGACAGCCCTCGCGGGCCTGGGAGTCCTCCTCAGCGGCTACCTGCTGTACGCCCGCGCGGCCCACGCGCCGGTGTACTGCCCTCTGGGCGGCGGGTGCGACGTGGTGCAGTCCAGCCGGTACGCCGCCGTCTTCGGCTTGCCGGTGGCCTTGCTGGGACTTGTCTATTATGCCGCGCTCTTCGTTCTGGGAGCGCGCCCGGCGCCGCCGAAGCGGCGGTGGTCCCTGGCGGTGCCCCTGGCGGGGGTGGGAGTGGGGGCCTCGGCGGTCTTTGTGGTCGTCCAGCAGACGGTCCTCCGGGTGACCTGCAGTCTGTGCCTGCTGTCCGCCCTGCTGACGCTGGCCCTGCTCGCCTACCTCGTCATCCGTCAACCGGCCGCAGCCCCCAGCCGCAGCTGGGCCTGGGCCGGCGGGACGGCGCTGGCCGCGGCCGTCTTCCTGGTGGCCGGGTATGCGGCTTCCGCACCTGTGTCCGCCGACCAGTCCTATGCCGCCGGCCTGGCGCGCCACCTGGCGGCCACGGGGGCGAAGTTCTATGGAGCATACTGGTGCCCGCACTGCGAGGACCAGAAGAGGATGTTCGGGGAGGCCGCCGCCCTGCTGCCCTACATCGAGTGCGACCCTCGCTCCCCTCAGGGCCGGCCCGACCTCTGCGCCGCGGCCGGCATTCGGGCGTATCCCACCTGGGACATCGGCGGGCGGCGCTATGAAGGCGTCCTGTCGCTTGAGGACCTGGCCGCCCTCAGCGGCTACCCGCAGGAGAGGGGCCGGTAGGCCCAACCGCATCCCCCTCTCCCCGTCGGGGAGAGGGCCGGGTGAGGGATATACGGTGCACGCCGGATGGCCACCCTCACCCACGTCGGCTAGGTTGGATGTCGGAGGCGAGTGCCGATGACCCACGCCGAAAGTTCCGTGAGCGACGTCCCCCCCAAGCAGGCTCCGCAGGACTTCGCCGCCATCTGCGGCCTGTACTGGGAGGGCAGCGCCTGGTACGAGGCCCTGGCCGCCACCTGCGGGACCCAGGGTGAGGCCGGGCTGGAGAAGATCTGCCCCGTCTACTCCTGCGCCAAGGAGCACCGGGTGGAGCACTGCGGGCTGTGCCCGGAGTTCCCCTGCCTGCTCCTGGTGCACTTCGCCGCCCAGAGCCGGGGCGACGACATCCGGATCTTCTCCGCCGCCCGGCGGGCCGAACTCGGGGACGAGGTGTGGGCCGCGTGGGCCCGCCAGCAGAGGATGTGGCGGGACGCCTACTGTCCCCTGCGCACCCTGCAGGTGCAGAAGACGTAGGCGTCCGTCCCGCGCTCAGTGGCAGGTCGCTGCCTTCCGGGCGTGCCGCAGCGCCCGCACCATGAGGGTGATCCCGGCCGCGTTGGCTCCGAGACTGACCACGATCACCGGGACCCTGTAGGCCGTCAGGAACGCCGCCGCGCCCGCCAGCCCCACAAACGGCACCACGTCGGACAGGTGGTGCAGGCAGCAGGCGACCATGGCCGCAGTGGACGACGCCGTACCCCCCGCGGACACGGCGGCGACCCCCCCGCCCCCGTGCGCGACCTGCCGGACGTGCCGGTACAGGCCCACCTGGATTCCGAACCCCGTGGCCACCAGCACCAGGAAGACGGCGTCGGCGCGCCACTGGGCCACCAGGTGCGACCAGGACCGGGACGCCAGCGCGATGATCAGGCTGTACGCGGTCGCCAGCCCGACCGCCGCCGCCGCGCCGGCCACCAGCGGCCGGTGAGCCTGCCGCCCCGTCCGGATCGGAATGGCGGCCGTCACGGCAGCCACCGGAAGGTCCGAGCCGCTACGCCGCCGACGGCCCGGATCACCAGGTCGGCCGGAAGGTCCACCCGAGGAAAGATCAACGCGCCCAGGCGGTGGTGACTGCTCTCGGCAATCCCCTCCCACCGCACCGGCGCGTACGTCTTCCCGGCGGCGACGAGCTCGGAGAGGGCGGCCATGTCGTAGCCGCTCAGATCCCCGGCGTGGGTGTCCAGGGACACCAGGAAGATCGTGTAACGGTCCAGGGGATAGCGACCGAGAAGAGTCCGGGCGGCGGACGGGACGGCGTCCGGGCTCAGGTGGACGACCTGGATCTGCACTCCCCCCCACCCCGCATCCCGCAGCGCGTGGCCATCGCCCACCCGCCGTTCCACCATGTGTGACCGGTCCGGTCCGGCCGGTCCCGCCCCCCACGCCGGCAGGCCGGCCAGCACAACCGCCGCGGCCACCGCGGCGCTCCCGCACAGGCGCACGACAGATCGGCGGTTCATCTCTCCTCCCTCCCCTCGGCCCCCGTCGGCGACGCGGGAGCGGTCGGGGCCTCGGCGGCGGGCAGCGCAAACCCGAACGTGCTGCCGCGACCCACCTGGCTGCGGACCCACACCCGCCCGCCGTGGGCCTCCACCAGGTGCTTGACGATGGCCAGTCCCAGCCCCGCCCCCCCGCTGCTGCGCGAGCGCGAGCGATCCACCCGGTGGAAGCGGTCGAAGACGTAGGGCAACTCGGAGGCCGGGATGCCCACGCCGGTGTCGGCGACCTCGACCCACACCTCGGAGCCCTGGCGGCGGGCCGCCACCGCGATGCGCCCGCCCGCCTCGGTGTAGCGGACGGCGTTGGCCAGCAGGTTGTGCAGCACCTGGGAGATGCGCTCACGGTCGGCGGGCACCGTCAGGGGTCCGTCGGCGGCGGACGTCAGAACGACGCCTTTTTCCTCGGCCGCGGGCCGGGTCACGTCCACCACCTGTCGGATCACCTCGGCGAGATCCACCAACTGCCGGTCCAGCGGCAGCCGTCCCTGCTGGGCCAGGGTGAGATCCCGCAGGTCCCGGACCAGGCGGGCCAGCAGCTGGATCTGGGTGTGCAGGGCGGCCAGCTTGGCGGGCGTGGGCTGCACCACGCCGTCCAGCATGCCTTCCACGTTGGCCTGAAGCGCGGCCAGGGGCGTTCCCAGCTCGTGGGCGATGTCGGCCAGCAGCCGGCGGCGGTCCTCCTCGCTGCGGTGGATCTCGGCCACCATGGCGTTGAAGGTCCGCGCCACCTCGCCCAGCTCGTCGTCGGACTCCACCTCCACGTGGGCCGTCAGGTCCCCCCGCGCCACCCGCCGGGCGGCTTCGGCCAGGCGCCCCAGGGGCCGGGTCAGCTGGCGCGCGGTCAGGGTGCCCACGGCCACCGCCACCACCAGCCCCAGGATGGCAGCGGTCCAGATGGCCCGGCGCACCCCCCGGAGAAACTCCTGCTCGGGCGCGCCCATCATGGCCCGCATCATCGCCTCCATGCCGGGCATCGTGCGCATCATCGGGCTGTGCCGCAGGTAGAGGGCGAACCGCTGGGCCGTCAGGCGGGCGGTCACCACCCCCACCACCGCCACCGACAGCCAGGCCACCAGGACCAGGACCAGGATGAGCCGCCCCCGGAGACTACGCATCGGACTCCTCCCGGCCGCGCTCGGGAGGCCTGGCGGCTGCGGAGGCTACCTCGTCGGCGAACCGGTACCCCACCCCGTGCACCGTCAGGATGTAGCGGGGCCGGCGCGGGTCGGGCTCCAGCTTGCGTCTCAGGTTCTTGATGTGGGCGTCCACAGTGCGCTCGTAGCCTTCGAAGGCGTAGCCCTGCACCTGGTCGATGAGCTGCATGCGGGTGAACACCCGTCCGGGGTGGCTCGCCAGCACGTGCAGGAGCCGGAACTCGGTGGGCGTAAGCGTCACCGGAATCCCGCTCCGGCGCACCTCCATGCGGGTCGGGTCGATCTCCAGGTCGTGGACCCGCACCGGCTCTGCCGCCGGCTCACCGCCCCGGGCGCGGCGCAGGACCGCCCGTACCCGGGCCACCACCTCCCGGGGAGAGAAGGGCTTGGTGATGTAGTCGTCGGCGCCCAGCTCCAGGCCCACGAGCTTGTCCACCTCGGCGCTGCGGGCGGTGAGCATGATGATGGGGGTGGTGCCCTGCTGGCGGATGCGGCGGGTGATCTCCCACCCGTCCAGACCCGGCAGCATCAGGTCCAGCAGCACCAGGTCGGGGCGCAGGCGGGCATACTCGGCCAGCGCCCGATGCCCGTCGCCGGCCACCGCCACCGTGTACCCGTCCTTTTCCAGGTACTGGCGGAGGGCATCGGCGATCTCGGGCTCATCTTCCACCACAAGCACCACCCGCCGGCCCATGGTCCACCACGCTCCTGCGGCCTCCGGGAGACGCGGCCGTCACGCCGGTCTCCCGGAGGCCGGAGGGCCTACTGCAGCGTCTTGCGCAGTTCCTCGTACTGCTCGCGGGTGATCTCCCCACTGGCCAGACGGCGCCGCAGGATTTCCAGCGCCTCGTCGGACCGGCTCTCCCGGCGCGTCAGCGCCAGGACCACCAGCACAATGCCGGCCAGCACCAGCAGCATACCCATCAGTCCCCACCCCCCTCCCCAGGGGCCCCATCCCCAGCGGCCCATCATGCCCGGACCCATCCACCCGCAGCAGCCTCCCCACATCCCCATCCCCACCACGGAGAGCAGGGCCAGGCCGCCCAGGACGGCCAGCACGACCAGCGCCAGATCCCGTCCGCTCATCGCCCATGTCCCTCCTCAGAACTCCTTCTCCCGGACGAACGTCCCGTGCCAGGTGTGATACCAGACCTGGCCGGTGAAGGCGTTGACGCTGAGCATGCCGACGGTCCGGCCGGCGCGCTCCACGTCGAAGGTGAAGTACCCGTAAAACGCCGCTCCGTGCTCGTCGGGAGTCAGCCCCGGGTAGGCGGCCTGCAGGAACCGGGCGGCGATCTCCCGGGCCCGTTCCATGGTCAGAGGCTCCCCGGCCTGCGGCGGCACTCCACCCGGAGCGCCCCACCCGCCGCGCCATCCCGGACCCATCATACCCCAGCCGCCCATCATGCCCCAGCCGGCTCCGCCCATGTGGCCGTACTTGAGGTTCCACATCATGTTGGGACCGGGCTCGGGACGCACGACGCCGTTGCGCTCCACGATCAGCTCCATGGCGCCCCGCCCCGTGCTGCGCTCCACCACCTGCACGTAGAAGTGGTTGCTGAACTCCATGACCTCCCTGACCGCCAGGTCGGGATACCCCCAGGCTGCCAGCACCTGGCGGACCCGCTCCGCCGCCCCATCCAGGTCCACGGGCCCGGTTGCGGCCGGAGTTCCGGCTCCCCAGCATCCCCATCCCCCGCCCCACCGGGGCTGGCTGAGGGCCGGCAGGGCCAGCCCGGCGGCCAGCAAGACCACGCCGGCAGCAATGTACAGGTGTCTCCCAGACATGTTCATCACCCTCCTCCTTCTCCGCGTGCTTGGGCGCGCCGCCCTCCGGACCTTACGCTAGCCTCCCGCCGCGAAACGGCCGTGAAGCGTGCATGAAGAATGTGTGAACACCCCTTTCCGCCTATCTCTGCCGATGGGCAGGGACCATGGGATCGAGAGCCTACGGGGCGGACGGGCCGCGCAGGTGGATCACGGACGACAGGAGGTGATCGGCCAGGGCGGCCACATCATCAAGGGTCAGCGTTCCCTCGGCCCGCTCGTCGCCCACGCGGGCCACCACCGGCCCGGCCGGGGGCGGACGGTCAGAGGCCACACCCGCCCGGCGGACCTCGATCTTGGGGAGGGCAGACTGGCTGTAGCCTTCCACCAGCACCACGTCGGCGTCGGCCACCAGGTCCAGCAGCGCCTCCAGGGCGGGCTCGCCGCCAGACCGAATCACTACCGCCGCCTTGCCCGGACCGGCGATGGCGGCCACCTCGACCCCGGCCTGCCAGAACCGCCAGGTGTCGGTGCCGGGCCGGTCGATCTGAAAGCCGTGGGCGTCGTGCTTGACAGCCGCCACACGCAGGCCGCGGCGGCGCAGCTCGACCGCCAGCCGCTCGATCAGGGCCGTCTTGCCCGCCCCCTTCGCGCCCACCACAGCAACCACGGACGGTGCCGGAGCGTCGGAGCCAGTCGTGGGCGCGCCCAGCAGCTGGAGGCGAACCCGTTCGCCCCGCTCCAGGCCGGCGCAGCCCTCGTCCACCAACAGGAGGGCGTTGGCGTCGCTGACCGAGCGCAGGGCCGCCGTGCCCTGTCCCCGCAGCGGGTACACCACCAGGCGCCCGCCTCGCTCCTCTGCCCGCGCCCACAGGAAGCGCCGGCGGCCCGGACGCACCCGCACCGGTTGCGCCAGCCGCCCGACCAGGACCGGCCGGTGGACGTCCCGGCAGCCCATCATCCGGCGCAGGGCCGGCCGCACCAGTTCCTCGAACGCCACCATGGCGGCTCCCGGGGTACCCGGCAGGCCGAACACGGGTGTGGCGCCGGACATCCCGAAGGCAGCGGGAGCACCCGGCTTCATGGGCACCCGCCAGAACACCACCTCCACCCCGGCGAGGCGCATCGCCTCCTTGACGACGTCCCGCTCGCCCACCGACATCCCCCCGCACACGATGACGGCGTCGGCCGCAGCAACAGCCTTCAGGACTGCGGCCACCCGCAGGGGGTCGTCGGGGATCACGCCCACCCGTCGAGGGAGCGCACCGGCTTCGGCCACGGCTGCCGCCAGGGCGAACGTGTTGCTGTCCCGCACCTGGCCGGCATCCGGCGACCGGCCGGGCTCGACAAGCTCGTCGCCGACCGCCAGGACGGCCACCCGGGCCCGCCGGACCACCGGAACGCGCGCGATGCCCAGAGCAGCCAGCAGGCCCACCTGGCCCGCCCGCAGCACCGTCCCGGCCCGCACGACGACCTCCCCCCGGCGGGCATCTTCTCCGGCTGGGAAGACGTGCGCTCCTGTTGCGGCGGGCGCGGTGACGATCACTTCCTGATCGGTGAGCGTTACCTGCTCCAGGGGGATCACCGCATCGGCCTGCGGAGGCAGGACGGCGCCGGTGGCAATGCGCACCGCACCCCCCGGAAGGAGGGGTCCCGGGATCTGCCCGGCAAAGATGGAGCCGATCACCGGCAGCGTGACGGGCCGCTCAGGTGAGGCCGCGGCCACGTCGGCCGCCCGGACGGCGACGCCGTCCATGGCAGCCCGGGGAAACGGCCACAGGTCCGTCGGCGCTGTGATGTCCTCGGCCAGCACCCGCCCGGCCGCATCAAGCAGGTCCACCTCCTCGGCCGGCAGCCGGCTGACGCGCCGGCAGATCGCCGACCAGGCCTCCTCCACGGACGCCGCCTGGGGGGGCAGGATCACGGCGCCTCCCCTCCCGCCGGAGCGCGCCGGGCCGAAGCCAGCAGGCGCTCGGCCCGCAGCGCGTCCTCCGGGGTGTTGACGTTGAAGAACAGGACCTCCGGGTCACCGGTCTCCCGCACCTCGGTCTCCTCCACGAAGCGCACCGCCGGGCCCATGGACCTGACGAAGTCCTGCACCGATCCCCCGGGCAGGCGCAGCGCGCGCTCCATGGCCCCCGCGCATCGGACGTCATACACGCCCACCAGGGGCTCCACGCGGCCGCGCCAGCGCGGGACCGTCACCAGCCATCCGGGGCTCGCGGCAACCAGCAGCGCCAGGACTTCCGGGGTCAGCAGCGGCATGTCCACCGGGATCACCAGCACCCGCCCTCGGCCGGCGGCCCGCAGACCCGTATACAGACCGGCCAGGGGGCCGCGTTCCTTAACCTCGTCGGCCACCACCCGGGCGGAGGTCGTTTGCGCGGTCTCGTTTCGGGTGACCACCATCAGATCGTCCACCAGCGGCCGCAGCACTCCCAGGGCCCGCTCCAGCAGCGTCAGCCCGCCTATCCGCATGACACGCTTGTCGGCCCCCATGCGGACCGATCGCCCCCCGGCCAGAACCACCCCCACCAGGGGATCTCTGCCCGCACCAACGGTCGGCGGCTCACGCCTCCACAGGGCCATCGACGGCTCCGGGCAGCCCGCGGCAGTCCGCGCAGTACCGCGAGATCACCTGCACGGTCTCCGGATGCGACGCCAGGGCTGCGGCGATCCGGCGCAGCATGCCCGCCGGTGCGATCGGCCGGTGGCAGCGTGCGCACCGGGGAGCGCGGTCGGTGGCCACCGGCACCTTTCCGGCGGCCAGGGCTGCGGGGCTGGTGGTCTGCCGCAGCCGCAGCACGCCCGGCTCGGGGCAGACCGGTACGCAGTGACCGCACGCCACGCACCGGTCCGGATCAAAGGTCAGGGACAGCTGGTCCTCGGCGGCGTGCACTGCAAGGGCGTCGGTCGGACAGGCGGTGGCACACGCTCCGCACAGCGTGCAGCCGTCCTTCACCTCCACCACGCCCAGGGGAGAGAAGGGGTGGGTCACGTCGGGAGCCGCACCGCCGACCAGGTGCAGGATCGTCTGCCCGGTCGCCAGGTGCCTGAATGGTTCCCGGGGAGAGGACCGGGGCGGGCGGACCTCCGGCCGGACCTCCAGCGCCTCGGCCAGCGCGGCCGGATCTTGGGGCAGCAGACGCACCGCTTCCGGGTGGTGGCCCGTCTGCTCCAGCAGCGCGCGGCAGAACTCCACCCTCCCCCGCACCAGGCTGCGCTCGCCCGGGACGGCCCTGTCCGGACAGGGCAGCACCCCCACCGCCACGCCGCGGCTCACCAGGGCCAACAGCCATCCGCCGGAGACCATCTCGACGCAGGGGACCTCCAGGGGGATCCACGGCGCGGGATACCCACCCCGGCGGTGCACCAGGTCGTGCAGGGGGGAGTCTGCGTGGGCGCACAGGACAAGGACCGCCGGCCTGGACGAGGCGGAGGCATCTGCCAGTGCGTCGGCCAGCGCGTGCACCTCGTGGGCCATCCACCCCGGCAGGTGCACGGCATCGTGGGGACACGCGGTCACGCAGATCCCGCAGCCGGTGCAGCGAAGTGCGTCCAGGGCAACCGACCCGTCCTGCACCTGCAGCGCCCGGTGCGGGCAGGCCCACTCGCACAGGGTGCAGCCCTCCTCCGCCCGACACAGATCCTCCCGGACCGCCGGCACGTACCGGTACTCCAGCACCGACAGGGTCAGCAGGGACCTGCGACTGAGGGTGCGGGGAGGGACGGGCACGTGCTGCTGGGCGAGGCTCCCGGCGAATGCGCGGGCCCGCGCGGCCGCGCCGGCCAGCAGGACCACGGCCTTGCGGGCGGCATCCGGAGGGCGGTGGGCCCGTGCGGCGTAGGTACCCAGGTCCACCACCTCCACCCCGGCGGGGTCCAGCCCGGCCCGTCGGACCGCGGCCTGCAGGTCCGCCCGGGAGGCGGGCCGCCGGCACAGCCCCACCACCGCCCGAGAGGCGCCGCTCCGGGCCAGATGTTCCTGCAAGCCCCGCGGCGCCTCACACAGCCCCCTGACCACCTGGAGTGTGACAGGCGGCGCCGCCGTGGCAGCCCACCGGCGGATCTCCTCGACGGGCAGGGCCCAGCGGGTCTGCAGGTGGTCGCACAGAAAGACCGCCACGGTCGCAGCGCCCGTGCGGGCCCCGCTCATGATTCCCCACCCTCCTCGCCCCTGGAGCCGCCGGCTCCGGCGCGCACCAGCACCTGTAGCCACGCCAGGTCGTGCCGCACCAGGTCGGCGGCGCAGGAAACGATCCCGGCATACACTCCCACCGGATCCCTCCGGGCAATGTCAGTGCCGAGGGCGGGAAGCCACCCCCCCAGGTGGTCGCGGAGAAACCGCTGCTCCCGGGCCAGCACCTCCGCCGCCCCGGAGGGGGACCGCCACGCGGCCGCCTCGTGGGCACACAGGAGGGCCGCACACTCCAGTTCGACGGTCAGGTGGTCCGGGGGCAGCCCTCCCGCGGGATCCACCGCCACCCCCATAGCCGCGTAGGCGCGCTCAACGGCGGCCAGCACCCGCGGGATGTCTTCGGGAGAGCGCGACCGGTAGTACGACTCACAGGCAGGACGGCCGCCTGATCCGTCCAGTCCGAACACCCGGACGTACACGGTCTGGAGGGTCAGGAGATCCGTGTCGGCCAGGACCTCCAGCAGGCGCACCAGCCGGGAGGCGGGATCGCCCTGCGCCAGGCCTGCCAGCGCGGCGACCCGCCGCCGCAGGAGGGTTGGGGCGCCGGCCAGCGATGCCAGCCGACTGTCGTCAGGAGGCTGAAGAGCCTGCGCCAGTGCCTGGTACACCCGGGCCCGCGCCCGGGCCACCGCCGGCACCCCCATGGGTTTTCCTCCCTACCGCCGCCACGGGTCTTCGGGCTCGCGGTCGGGCAGCAGCTCGTAGACCACCGCGGCCAGGAACACCAGCATGATCCCCGCGATGAACACCGCCGGCAGGTAGGGAATCGGGGCGGCCACGGCGGGAATCGCCGCCGCACCGGGCAGGCGCACCGGGAGGGCCAATGCAAAACTCAGCCCCGCCACGGCCAGGCCCGCCGCCACGAACAACCGGGCGATGACCGTTCTCACCGTCGTCGAACCCCTTCCACGCGAAAGTCGTCGGGCAGATCGATCAGGGGGAACGTCTTGGCGAACAGGACGTACATCAACGCGCCCAGAGCCACCAGGCCTCCCAGGATACTGTATTCGACCCACGAGGGCGCGTATACCCCGGGCGGATACGGCAGCATGGCGCCGTGAGTCTGGGAGGGCACCACGATGAGGAACCGCTTGCCCACCGCGGCGATGTTCACCAGCACTCCCGAGACCACCGGAACCGCGATGCGGCTCTGGCCCGACAAAAACTGGCGCAGCAACAGGTAGAACGCGGCCAGGAGGGAGGCCACCGACACCCAGTAGACGCGCGCATAGGGGCCCACGAAGATGGCCCGGGAGACCCGCTGCTCGTGGCTGGGGGCGGCGTAGGTGGCCGTCAGCCAGTCCACCAGCATGAAGTACATATAGGCCGCCGTGAGCACCATCAGGAAGTTTCCCAGCCAGCGGAACACGTCCGGAGTCAGCCGATCCTGCGCCCCGAGGGTTCGGCGGGCCACGGCCGCCACCACGATCAGCAGCCCCACGCCCGACACCCCGGCCAGGATGACGAACGCCGGCGCCTGCAGGGCGCTGAACCACCCCGGTCGACCCACCTGCAGGCCGAAGACGAACCCCAGGGTGGAGTGGGCGATCACCAGCATGGGGAGGATGGCCAGCGACAGCCAGAAGCTGACCCGGTGGTGCCGCTCCCGTTCTGCCGGCGTCCCCCGGTAGCCGGCCGCCCACAGGCGGTAGAACCACTGCAGCCGCCCGGGGATCCGGGCCAGCAGGGCGGCGTCCCGGCGCCCGTCCAGGAAGAAGTACACCAGGCTGGCAAAGAGGTAGCCGGCGATGACCATGGTGAACGTCCCGAAGAAGGGCGACTGGGGCCGGGCGTACTTCAGCAGGTGCACAATCCCCCGCAGGGGCTGGCCCAGGTCCGGCAGCACGCTGAACGCCGCCAGGACCAGAGAGACGATGGTCAGGACCTCCGCCATCCGCGAGACTGCCCGCAGGTGCTGCAGGTTCAGCAGCCGCACCAGGGCGGCGGTGCTGATCCCGGCGAAGCTGACGCCGACGAAGTAGACGTCAAAGGCAATGTACAGCCCCCAGGTGGACCCGCCCATGGTTCCGACGTCGCGCAGGCCGGTGACCACCAATCCTTCCGTGAGCTGGACGTAGAGGGCGTACAGGCCTCTGGCGATCACCGCCAGCAGGAGGGCGACGAGGACCAGGGTGGCCGGTGAGAAGCGCCCCACCCCGTACGGGACCTGGATCTGGCGCGCGCGCACCTCCATAGTCTACTCCCGTGCCCGGACGGTCTCGATCTGCCGGGTTTCCTCCCCCGGCGGCTTGCCCCCCAGGTAGTACACCCGCGGCTGCGTACCCGCCTCCTCCAGCAACCGGAAGTGGGGCCGCCGCCGCAGCAGCTGGGCGACCCGGCTGTGGGGATCGTCCAGGTCGCCGAAGTGCAGGGCGAACAGCGGGCAGTTGGCGACGCAGGCCGGCTGCTGGCCGCGCTCAATCCGGTGCACGCAGAAGGTGCACTTTTCGATGACGCCCTTGAGGTGGCCGCCGCCGGCAATGCGGCGCCGCTCCGGTCCGTAGGCACGATCCAGGTCGGGGTTCCGGTAGGGGGGCGCGGCCCCGCCGGTGTAGGGAGCCAGAACCTCCGCCGCCTCTCGGTCCAGCCAGTCCAGGTACTGGTTGCGGTCGGGCTTCTTCCAGTTGAAGTAATTGACCCCGTACGGGCACGCCACCTCGCAGTAGCGGCAGCCGATGCAGCGGTCGAAGTCGGTGGCCACCAGGCCGTCCGGCCGCTTGTAGCGCGCGCCCACGGGGCACACCTTCACGCAGGGAGCGTTGTCGCAGTGCATGCACGGCCGCGGCAGAAACCACACCCGGGTGTTGGGGAACTCCCCTTCCTCAAACCGGAAGACGTACATCCAGAAGTGGGCCTGGGGAGTGTTGTTCTCGACCTTGCAGGCCTCCATGCACGCCCGGCAGCCGGTGCACCGGTCCAGGTCGATGACCATGGCGTACCGCGGCATCAGCGGCCCTCCTCCGCCCGCCAGACGCGCACCTTCACGTGGAAGGACTGGTCGGCCGTGTTGGCCACGTACCCCTCGCCGGTAAAGAACAGGGCGTTGGGCGTGGGACCCTGTCCTGTCGCCCACGGGTGAGTCCACAGGCCGTAGTGGTGGGGCATGCCCACCGTGTCGGGTCGGATGGCCTCGGTGAGGTGGGCCCGCACCCGGACCCGCCGGGTTTCACCGGTCAGGGCGTTGTGGGACTCCACCCACACCTCATCCCCGTCCCGGATCCCCCGCTCCCGCGCCGTCCGGGCGTTGATGTCCAGCCGCTGCCGGGGAGCCAGCTCGGCCAGGAGGGGGATGAAGCTGCTGCGGGACTGCTTGAACTCAATCATCTTGTAGCTGATCAGGTACAGGTCGTAGGCGGCGGGCGATCCGTCCATGGTCGGCGCGCGCCAGGTGGGCAGAGGGGTGTAATCCCGCCAGTACAGTTCCGGGACGCCCCGGGCCTGCATCTGCGCGCGGTAGCGCAGCAGGCCTTCGCCGTACAGCCGGTGGCGGACCCCGCCGAACGGCGGGGAGGCAGCATACCCGTATGCCTTCGCGGGCGGGACGGGTCCCTTCACCTTCACCCCGTTTTTCTCGAAGAAGGCCACGCCCTCCGCGATTCCCTGAGACCGCGCCCAGCGGTCAACGATCTCCCGCACCGTCGGCTTGCGGTCCAGGGGCAGGCGGTAGGGATCGGTGAGGTGGAGTGCCTCGTTGAGACGGTCGAGGTACCCCCCTGGTCCATAGAGAATGCCCGCCCGCTCGCACAGGTCCAGGTAGATGTCAATGTCCCCCCGGGACTGAAACAGCGGAGCCATGACGGGCAGCCGCATGGCCACCCCGTCCAGGTACTGGTTGTTGGCCTGACTCGGCCCCTCATATTTCTCCAGGGTGGCCGCCGGCAGGATCACGTCGGCCAGGTAGTCGGCCGTCTCCGACAGCCAGGGGTCGATGACCGCCACGAAGGGGATCTTTTTGAATCCTTCCAGGATGTCGGGCTGGGAGGCGAAGGCCACCAGAGGATTGGACATATGCACCAGGAGGACCTCGGGCCGTTCCCGCACGCCGTAGCGGTCGGGGTCCTGCAGGACCTTCGCCACCACCGCTGAGTTGTTGCTGTTGATGGGAAAGTACGGGCTGTCCTTCAGCCAGATGTTGTAGGGAGGGTCTGCGATTTCGATGTGCTCGAGCTTGTCAAAGTTCTCGTGGATCTTCCACCCGCCCACGTCAAACCGCTGCCCGCCCACAGCGCCGACCGCGCCCAGCAGCATCATCAGGGTGATCATGGCCCGCACCGCCTGAAACCCCAGCTCCTGCTGGGCCACGTGGTAGGCCATGATGGCCACCGGCCGGTACGGCAAGGTCACGCCGTCCACCACGGCGGTGCTGCCGATGCGGGCTTCCTCTCCCAGCTCCCGGGCCACCCGCCGGATGGCCTCGGCCGGAACGCCGCAGACCTGGGCGGCCCACTCGGGGGTGTAGCGGCTGAGGTGCTCGGCGAACACCGCAAACGCTGGCCGCGCGCGAACCCCGCCCACCGTGAATTCGCCGTCCAGGGCCGGGTCGGCATCGGGGCTGTCGGCGGGGCGGGGCCGGCCGTGGCGGCGGTCCCAGATCTGCTCCTTCCCGCCCACGCGCACGAAGAAGCCGTCCGGCCCCACCAGGAAGGGGGCGTTGGTGTAGCGGGCCAGGTACTCCCGGTCCACGGTACCCTGGCGGACGAGTTCGTGACACAGGGCCAGGGCCAGGGCCAGATCGGTGCCGGGGCGGATGGGCAGCCACTCGTCGGCGAACGGCCCCATCCCCCGCAGGCGCGGGTCGATGACCACGATCTTCATGCCCCGTTCCCGCGCGGCGACCATTTGCTGCGGCCAGGTAATCCAGCACAGCTGGTTTCCGCCGGCGTTGGTGCCGTTCCACCCCCAGGCCAGCAGGTAGCGGGTGTAGCGGAAGTCGGGGTGCAGCACCCCTGAGATGCCCACGGTGTACTCGCCGGCCCGGTAGCCAGCGTCGGAACAGAAGGCGCCGTGGTGCAGCTTGGTGGCGCCGCAGGCCTTGACAAAGGCCTCGTCGTAGAAGGCCTTACCCTTGCTGCGTCCCTTCTGCCAGACCACCAGCCGCGGATCCTTCGCCCGCGCCTCCCGGATCCGCCGGGCCACCAGATCCAGGGCCTCATCCCAGGAGGCCTGACGCCACTGGCCGGGCTGGCCCTTGCCGTTGGTCCGGATGAGCGGTGTCTTCACCCGGTGAGGGTCATACAGCGCGATGATCTGGGCGACACCCTTGGGGCAGAGGGTGCCCACGTTGAGGGGGTGCCCCGGGTGGCCTTCGAGCTTCACGACACGACCACCGATCCGCCGGGCCAGGATCCCGCAGTCCTGCTTGCCGATCCAGCAGGTGGTGGGCACCCAGTCCTCCACCGGCCGGTCGGGCGCCTCCGGAGACCGGGCCACCAGCGCGGTCACCCCGCGGGGGACGAGGTGGCTGACGGCCAGCACGCCGCCGGCGGCGGCGGTCGTCGTCAGGAAGGTGCGTCGGCGGATGCGCACAGCGGGGCGCCCCATGCGGTCGACGGCGTCATCGTGCCCCTACCCTAAGGCACGAACGGGTGAGACGAGTATCAGGCCAGTGCCTGATTCCGACTCAGTCCGCCGACGGATGCGCCGGGCAGGCGGGGGCCGGACCGGGCCCCGGGGGACCCGCACCCCCGACTGTGGCGACACGCCGGCCTCGTCTCCCGCCCCAGGGTAGGGAATACCGTCCTCACGATGGCGGGCAGATCCGCACCGCTACCGTTCCAGTCCGTAGACGGTCACGGTTCCCGTGCCCAGGTCCACACTGTGGCACGAGGTGCACGTTCCTTTATAAGAGGCGAACTTGGCGCTGTTGAGGTGAATCCGGTGCGCCTCGGTGCGGAAGGGCTTGGGCAGGGGTCCCTTGCTGTGGCAGAACGCACACTGGGCCACGGTCTTGGCCGCCGTGGTCGGGTGGTTCTTGATCTTCCGGGCGATGGCCTCCAGCGACGGCTCGCGGCCCGGCGCGCCGTGGCACGCCGGACATCCCTGGACCGCGGGCGTAGCCGACGTCGGGACGGACACCCACATGCCTGCGGCCGCCGCCAGGAGCGTGACAATGACCAACACGACTCTCATCGCGGAGCTCCTTTCCCGGAGCGCCCCGAGGCGCGCTCCAACTGTCGTAGCTTCAACCACAGGGACACCACCACAACGGCCATCACCCCCAGCGAGACGGCCAGACCGCGGCGGCGAAATGCCAGTTCGGCCAGCGCGGCCTCTCCCGCCCGGCGGGCCCTCTCGGCCGCCGCCGTCCCGGCGTCGATGGGCGACCGGAGTTGCTCCGGGCTGGATGTGTGGGTGACGGCCCGCGCCCGGATGACCTGGGTCTCAGCCTCGCTGATGTCCAGCTGGGCATCGGTGACATCCAGTCCGGCGCGCGACGCCCGGGCCAGCATGGCCTCGGACTGGGCGATGAGGGCCTTGAGCTGCTCCAGGGAGGCGCGGATGCTGTCGGCCACCGCACCCTCCGGGGAGCCGGGGGGATGGCATGGGGCGCACACCGATCCGGGGCCTGTGCCCAGCATCTCATCGGTGGGAAAGGCGATGTTGTGGGTCCCGTGGCATACGGTACATTCGGCCAGTCCCAGGGCGTCAAAGGCGGATTTGTGGGGACTGCGGACGAACAGGTCGCGGGTGGCGCTGTGACACTGGGCGCATACGTTGGCCACCGAGGTCGCGCCCGGAGGCACCGCGCCGTGGTTGTCGTGGCAGTCGTTGCACGCCGGAGCCCGGCGGTTGCCCCGCTCCAGCAGCGCCTGGCCGTGGACGCTGGCCCGGTACTCCTCGTACTGAGTGGTGGGGATGCCGTAGGGCTTCATGCGGGCGGCATCGGCGTGGCAGATGGCGCACGTCGCCGGCACATTCGTCGGGAACACCGGCGATCGGGTGTCGTCCACGCCGCGCACCGGATGCACGCCGTGGCAAGAAGTACAGGTGGCCACCTGCGTGTCGCCCCGGCGCAGGCGTTGCCCGTGGACGCTGGTCCAGTATCGGTCCAGCTGGTCGGTGGGCAGCCGCGGATTGTATCGGCGTATGATGTCGGGGCGGGAGTGGCACCGGGCGCAGAAGGCCGGCACCTGTTGCGGGGAGGGGGCTCCCCGGTACCCTGCCCGGCGATCGTGCGCGTCCATGCCGATTCGGGTGGGGGCACCGCCGTGGCAGGCGTCGCACGACATCCCGCGCCGGGCGTGGACGTCATCGGCCATCCCGGCCACCGGCGAAGCCAGCCGGCCACCCAGGTTCTCGTGGCACGCCGGACAGCTGGACGCGGGGGCGGCCTGGACCGGCCGACCGGCCCCGGCGACGACGATCACGGCCAGCGCCGCCGCCCACCGCATCAGCGTTCCCACCACGCCAGGAGCGTCATGAGCACCACAAAAGCCAGGGTTGCCGCGCCCACCCACGTCATCGCCGGATGCGTGCGCTCCCGCTGGGCCCACACGTCCAGGAACGGCACCAGCAGCACTATCACCGCGCCCGCGGCAAACGCCAGCACGCCTGCGGTTTCGCCCTCCACGCCAAGGATGCGGCTCGGCAGGATGCGCAGGGTCTGGTACATGAACAGGAAGTACCACTCCGGCCGGATGCCTGCCGGCGCCGGCGCGAGGGGGTCAGCCTTCTCGCCCAGCGGCCAGGGCGCCAGCGTGGCCAGCGCGGCGACCACTCCCAGCAGGACCACCCATACCATCAGATCCCGCAGGAGGAAGTGCGGGTAGAAGGGCTCCGCCCCCCGGGGTGAAACGGAAATGGGCCGGCTCATTCCGTGAATCTGGACCAGTGTCAGGTGGATCCCCAGGAGGATGGTGGTCAGCGCCGGGAGGATCGCCACGTGAATGCCGAAGAACCGGCTGAGGGTGGCCTCGGTCACGTCCTCACCGCCCCGGAGCAGCACCATCAGCGCCCGGCCCACCCCCGGCAGGTCCCCGACGATCTCGGTCCCCACCCGGGTGGCGAAGAAGGCCAGAGTGTTCCACGGCAGCAGGTAGCCGGTGAAGGCGAACGCCAGGGTGATGACCAGCAGGAGCACCCCCGAGATCCACGTGAGCTCCCGCGGCCTGCGATACGCCCTGGTGAAGAAGGTCGCCGCCAGATGCACCCAGGCCGCCAGGATCATCAGGTTGGCCGACCAGGCGTGGATGCCGCGCACCAGCCAGCCGAACTGGACCCGGGAGGTGATGAGCCGCACGCTTTCGTAGGCCGAGTCCGCGGCCGGGCGGTAGTACAGGAGCAGCAACAACCCGGTGGCAACCTGAAGCAGGAAGAAGAACAGGGTGATGCCTCCGGTGTAGTACGCCAGGGAGAATCGGTGGACCGGCACCTCCTTGCGCTGCAGGAACGCCACCGCCTCCCGGACGCGGGTGCGCTCCTGGAGCCACTCCCCCACCCCCATGGCGCCTACCCCCGGGAGACGATGATGTCGTCTCCCTTGATGGTCACCACGTAGGGTTCCAGTGGCCGCGGCGGCGGACCGGACAGCACCTGGCCGTGGAGGTCGTAGTGGCCGTCGTGGCAGGCGCACCAGATGTGCCGCAGGTCCGGCCGGTACTGGACCGTGCAGGCCAGGTGGGTGCACACTGCGCTGAACGCCCGCACCTCCCCTTCGGGGGTGCGGAGCAGGATTGCCGGGCGCCCCCCGAAAGCAAAGATCTTGCCCGAGTTGGGGAGCATCTCGGACAGCTTGCCCGCCACCACGGAGGTGTGAGTCACCTCCTTCACCCGCGGCGGAATCAGGTAGCGCAGCACCGGGTACAGGACCGTTCCGGACAGAATCGCCAGTCCAGCGCCGAACAGCCAGTCAAGAAACGTCCGGCGCCTGATGCGGCCGACATCCTCCGTCCCGCTGTACACGTCCGCCCGACCCCCCGGATGAGGTGTCTATCGGAAACATACGCGTCAGAGCGCTCCGGACGCCATGATGCAACTGCATCAACCGCGCGCCAGGCGCACCATGCGCCCCCGGGGGGATCGGGCTCTCCGGCTGCGGAGGGAGGGAGAATCGGGCAGGTGCCCGATGGCACCTGTTTTCCCCCCGCCCTACACTGCATGCCGGAAAGCGTGCATTCCGTGCGGAGAGGATTCCGTGCGCGTGGTCGAGGCCCGGGACGTCCACAAGGTCTTTGGGGCCGTGAGCGCCCTGCGCGGCGTCACCCTGGATGTTGCCGACGGAGAGTCCGTGGTCATCTTTGGCCCCAACGGGGCCGGCAAGACCACCTTCCTGAAGATCGCAGCCACCCTCATGCGTCCCACCGCCGGGCGGGTCCGCCTGTTCGGGGAGGACCCCGCTGACAACCCTCGCCTCCGCCGGCACCTGGGGCTGGTGTCCCACCACAGCTACCTGTACGGGGCCCTGTCGGGACTGGAAAACCTCATCTTCGCAGCCCGGGGGTACGGGGTGGCCGACCCGTGGGGGCGGGCGGAGGCGCTGCTGGACGCAGTCGGCCTGTGGGGGCGCCGCCACGACCCCGTCCGCACCTACAGCCACGGCATGGTCCGGCGCCTGAGCATCGCCCGGGCCCTGGTGCACGACCCCCCGCTGCTGCTGCTGGACGAGCCGTTTGTGGGACTGGACCGGGCGGCCGCCGATCTGCTGGTCGGCCTGCTCACCCGGATGCGGTCCAGCAGGACGGTGGTCCTGACCACCCACAGCATCGAGCAGGGGCTGGCGCTGGCCGACCGGGTGGTCATCCTGGTGGACGGCCGGGTGGCCTACCAGGCGCCCAACGGTTTTCCTGACCGCCAGGCCGCCGAGCGGCTGTACGCCGAGCTGGTGGGGGCGCAGACGTGAGCGGTCTGCAGGCCGTGGGTCTGATGGTGGGCAAGGATCTGCTACTGGAGCTGCGCACCCGCGAGCTGGCGGCCGCCATGGGCGTCTTCGCCCTGCTGGCCGCCGTGGTGTTCACCTTCGCCTTCTCCCCCTCCCCCGCCCAGGCCGTCGCCGTCACCCCCGGCATGCTCTGGGTGACCCTGGCCTTCGCCAGCATCCTGGGGCTGTCGCGGACATTCGTTCTGGAACGGGAGGACCGGTGCCTGGAGGCGCTGCGCCTGTTGCCATTCGACCCGGCCCTGATCTATGTGGCCAAGGCCATCAGCACCCTGTTGATTCTTCTGGCCGTGGAGGTGCTGGTGATCCCGGCGATGATCGTCTTCAGCGGGGTCCCCCTGGGACGGGCGGCAGGCCCCCTGGCTCTGATCCTGGTCCTGGGCAGCGTGGGGCTGGTCGTGGCCGGCGTCCTGTTCTCGGCCATGTCGGTCAACACCCGCATGCGGGAGGTGCTGCTGCCGATCCTGCTGCTCCCGGTGGCGTCCCCGGTGCTCATCAGCGCTGCCGGCGCCACCGCCAGGCTCCTGGCCGGACGGCCGCTCGCAGACGCCCTGCCGGGGATCCGCCTGCTGGTGGCGTTCGACGCGGTCATCGCGGTGGTGGGATACCTGGTGTTCGAGTACGTCCTGGAGGAGTGACCGTGAGCGCGAACAGTCCGATGCGCCCCACCGCCATGCCGAGAGACTGGCGCGCGGCGGCCATCGCCGCGACAGCCGCCCTTCTGGTGGCCGGCCAGTTCATGGCCCTGCTCTACGCGCCCGAGGAGCGCACCATGCGGGCGGCCCAGCGGATCTTCTACGTCCACGTTCCGTCGGCGTGGGTGGGGTTTCTGGCGTTTGGCGTCGTGTTCGTGGCCAGCGTGGGATTCCTGTGGACCCGCCGCAGGGCCTATGATCTGACCGCCCACGCCAGCACCGAGGTGGGCGTGGTCTTCACCACCCTGGCCATCGCCACCGGCATGGTGTGGGGCCGGTACGCGTGGGGAACGTGGTGGAGCTGGGACCCGCGCCTGACGACGACCTTCATGCTCTGGTTGATCTATGTGGTGTCCCTCATGGTGCGGGCCTACGGGGGAGCGGGCAGCCAGCCGGCCCGGTTCGCCGCCGTGCTGGGGATCGTCGGCTTTCTCGACATCCCCCTCATCCACCTCTCGGTGGTGTGGTGGCGGTCCCTCCACCCGCTGCCGGTGGTGATGCGGGCCGAGGGCTTCGGGTCGGGTCTGCATCCGGCCATGCTCCAGGCGCTGCTGGTCAACGTCGCGGCCTTCACGGTTCTGTACGCCATTCTGTTCAGCCTGCGCCGGGAGCAGATGGCGATCGCCGACCGGCTGGCGGCGGGCGATACCACGGCGAACACGCTCCGGCCAGGGGTGAGGGGGGAGGACCGATGACACCGCTGGTGGCCCTGTTCATCGGCTACGCCGTCGTGTGGGTGGGCCTGTGCCTCTACCTGGTGCGGTTGCACCGGCTGGGCCGCGCCCTGCAGGCGCAGCTGGAAGCCCGGGAGGGTCGGCGGTGAGCCGGCCGCATGGCAAGATCCTCCTGGCCGTGGTCGTCTTCGCGGCCGTCGGGGGATACCTGGCCTTCAGTGGGGCCCGCAGCAGCCTGACCTATTACGTCACGGTGAGCGAACTGCTGGACCGGGCGTCCACGCTCAGCGGAGCCCCCCTCCGCCTGGGGGGAACGGTGGCCCCGGGAAGCGTGCGGTGGGACCGGACGGGGGGCCGCCTGGAGTTCCACGTCACCGACGGTGTCCGACGCATCCCGGTTACCTACCGCGGCGTGGTCCCGGACACCTTCCGGCCCGGCGGGGAGGTGGTCGTGGAGGGCAGCTATGACGGCGGCCGCTTCGTCGCCGAGCGCCTGTTCGCCAAGTGCCCCTCCAAGTTCGACGCCACCGGGTCCGGAGGAACTCAGGGGGTCCCATGAGCGAGATCGGTTCTCTGGCCGTGGACATGGCCGTCGCCACCTCCGTGTACGGGGTCGCGGCGGCCCTGCTGGGGGCGCGGCGGCGGCCCCAGCTGGTGGCCAGCGCCCGCCACGCCGTGTACGCCACCTTCCTGCTGCTGTCGGTGGCGTCGGCGGTGCTGCTGTACGCCCTGCTGACCCGAGACTTCGGCAACGCCTACGTCGCCAGCTACACCAGCCGGGATCTGGGGGTCTGGTACACGGTGTCGGCGTGGTGGGCGGGCCAGGCCGGCAGCCTGCTGTTCTGGGCGTGGATCCTCACCCTGTTCGGCTCGCTGGTGGTCTGGAGGCACGCCGCCCGGCGCGAGCTGCTCCCTTACGTGGTGGCCACCGTCCTGGGCACGTCGGCCTTCTTCACCCTGCTGCTGGCCGCCGTGAGCAGCCCCTTCCAGCGGCTGCCGGCCGCCCCGCCCGACGGCGCCGGCCTGAACCCTCTGCTGCAGAACCCGGGGATGTTCTTCCACCCACCGACCCAGTATCTGGGCTATGTCGGCTTCACCGTCCCCTTCGCCTTCGCCATCGCCGCCATGGCCACCGGGCGCCTGGACGACGAGTGGATTCGGGCCACGCGGCGGTGGACGCTGCTGGCCTGGTTTTTCCTGTCCTGGGGCCTGCTGTTCGGCATGCAGTGGGCGTACGTGGAGCTGGGGTGGGGCGGGTACTGGGCGTGGGATCCGGTGGAGAATGCGGGCCTGATGCCCTGGCTGACGGCCACGGCCTTCCTGCACTCGGTGATGGTGCAGGAAAAGCGCGACATGCTCAAGGTCTGGAACCTGGTCCTGATCATCCTCACCTTCGCCCTCTCCATCTTCGGCACGTTCCTGACGCGCAGCGGGGTGCTGTCCTCGGTGCATTCCTTCGGCCCCAGCGGGTTGGGCGTGCCGTTCACCGCATTCCTGGCGGTGGTTCTGACGGTGTCCCTGGGCCTGCTGGCCTGGCGGTGGCCCGCACTGCGGGGGGCGGGCGAGCTGGACTCGGTCGTGTCCCGCGAAAGCAGTTTCCTGTTCAACAACCTGATCCTGGTGGGAGCCGCCTTCTCGGTCTTCCTGGGCACCACGTTTCCCCTGCTGTCGGAGGCGGTGCGGGGCGTGAAGGTCAGCGTGGGGGCCCCCTTCTTCACCCGGGTCAACGTCCCCATCGGGCTGGCCCTGCTGCTGCTGATGGGTGTGTGTCCCCTGCTGGCGTGGCGGAAGACGACCGTGGCCAGCCTCCGTCGGGCTTTCCTGCTCCCCGCCGTCCTCGGCGCCGGGACGGCGGCCGCCCTGGCCGCGGGGGGCGTGCGCCACCCGGTGGCGGTCCTGACCTTTGCCCTGTGCGCCTTCGTCACCGGGGCCATTGCGCTCGACGTGCACCGGGCGGCGATGGTCCGCCGCCGGCGTGGCGAGTCATACCCGGTCGCCCTGGGGCGGCTGGTGGCCCGCAATCACCGGCGCTACGGGGGCTACGTGGTGCACCTGGGGATGGTGCTGCTGTTTGCCGGGATGGCCGGCGCCGCCTTCGCCACCAGCACCGATGCCGTCCTGCATCCGGGCCAGTCGGTCGCGGTGGGCCGGTACACGCTGCGCTACGAAGGGGCGGACACCTACCCCACCCCGTCGGCCCTGGTCACGGCGGCGACCCTGACGGTCTTCAACGCCGGCCGACCGGCCGGCGTGCTGACGCCCCAGCGCAACATCCACCGGGGCCACGAAGACCAGCCCCTCACCGAGGTGGCCATCCGCTCCACCTGGCTGGACGACCTGTACGTGATCCTGGCGGGCGTGGACGAGGACGGCACGGCACACCTGCAGGTGCTCATCAACCCCCTGATGATGTGGATGTGGGTGGGGGGCGCCGTCCTCACCGTCGGCACCGTGATCGCCTTCTGGCCCGAGCGGGCCGAGGCTGTGCGGGGTCGGGCCCGCTACCTCCTGGAGGAGGCCGCATGACGGCGCTGCGCCTCCTGCTGGTGGGGGTCGCCCTGGCCGCATGGGGAGCTCTGCCGGCGGCCGCCGCGCCCCCGCCTCCCGCCCTGGCCGGGGAGTTCGTCTGCCAGTGCGGCTGCGGGCTCACCCTGGCCACCTGCAACCACCCCGTCTGCGGGCCCCGGGACCAGATGTTGGCTACGCTGGGCCGGCTGCTGGCCGAGGGGAAGACGGCTTCCGAGATCCGCGCCGCCTTCGTGGCCTCCTATGGCGAGGCCGTGCTGGCCGCTCCCCCTCGCCGGGGATTCAACCTGGTGGCCTGGTGGGGGCCTTACGCGGCACTGGCCGCGGGGGCAGCCGTCCTGCTGACGCTGGCGGCGCTGTGGACCCGCCGGGCCGAACGGCTCCTGTCCATTCCCTCCTCCTCGCTGACCCCGGAGCAGCGGGAGGCCGTGCGGCGGGAACTGGAGCGGCTGGAGGACTGAGGGGCCGTGGAGCTGGCGGGTATGCTGATTCTCATCCTGGTCTCCGCCGGGCTGATCCTGTGGCCGCTGCTGCGGCCGCCGCAGGAATCCGTCCCGCAGGGCCCGTCGTCCGCCGAGGCGGAGAGGGCGAAGCGGATGGCGCTGTACGCCCTGCGGGAGCTGGAGATGGAGTTCGCCACCGGCAAACTGTCGGCCGAGGACTACGCGCGCCTGCGGGAGCGGTACGAGGCCCGGGCGGCTCAGGCCCTGGGCCTGGTCCCCGCCCGCCCCAGCCCGAGCCTGGATGAGGAGATCCGGGCCGCCCGGGCGCGGCGGCGGTGCCCGGCCTGCGGCCAGCGCCGTCCGCCGGGAGCCCGGTTCTGCCCGGCGTGCGGGCGCCCGGTGGAAGGAGGAGCCGGATGAGGGTCGGAGCCGCCATTGCCATGGTGGTCATCGGCGTGGCCGCGGCGGCGGCCGCACCGGCCGTGCCCTCGGGGTCGGTTACCGGGACGGTTGTCAACCTGACCGGAGGCCGGCGGCCGGTGGCCGGCCAGCTGGTCACGCTGACAGCCTACGTCAACGGGGCTCAGGTGGAAGGGTTCCAGACCACCACAGACTCCGCCGGACGATTCACCTTTACGGTCCCCGCCGCCCCCGAGCGGACCTATGTGGTCAACGTCAAGTATCAGGGCGGGGACTACGACAGCGAGCCCGTCACGTTCCGCGCCGGCGAGACCCGCCGGCAGGTCACCCTGCGGGTCTACGACCCCACCACCGACCCGGCCGTGCTGCGCGTCAGCGTCCACCACATCATCGTCGAGGCGGCGGCGGGAGCCGTCCAGGTGGCCGAACTGCTGGTGGTCACCAACACCACCGACCGGACGTTCATCGGGACGACCCAGCGTCCCGACGGCAAGCGCGAGACCCTGCGGCTGAGCCTGCCGGCTGGCGCGACCCAGGTGCAGTTCCTGGAGGGCCTGATGGACTGCTGCGCCTCCGTCACGGACGGGATCCTGGTGGACACCATGGACGTGAAACCCGGGATGCGCCAGATCGGGTATGGGTACCTCGTGCCGGCCCCCACCGGCACAGCCCGGCTCGTCCGGACGCTGGAGTATCCCACGGACCGGGTCGAGGTGTTCGGCACGGCGGCGGCCCGGTTCGAGGTGGACCCGCTGACGGCTCAGCCATCGGTCCAGACCGACCAGGGAACGTACGTGCACTTTTCGGGCGGGCAGATGACACCCGGAGCCCGGATCTCCATCGGCGTGGCCGGACTGCCGCGCCCCGCCCCGGCCACCCGGCGGCTGGCTCTGGCGGCTTTCGTGGGCATCCTGGCCGCCGGCCTGGCCTATCCGCTCCTGCGGCGCCGATCCCCGGAGCGCGAAACGCCGCGGGAACTTCGCCTGTCCCGGGATGAGCTGATCATGTTGGTCGCGGATCTGGACGACAGGTTTGAGGTGGGCGAGGTGCCGCCCGACGAGTACCGCCGCCGGCGCGCCCGGCTGATGGCCGAACTGGCGCGCCTGAGCGGCGCGGTTCCACCGACGGGCACGCCGGCCCCCCAGACAGACCGACGAGAGGAGGAACAGAGATGACGTGGAGGAGCCTGTGGGTGGCGGGGGTGGTCCTCACGCTGGCCACCGCCGCGGCCGCACTGCCGGCCGATCTCACCACGTTCCGGAACCTGTACAAGCCCCGGGAGGACTCGCCCCTGGGCAAGGCGGGCTGCCTGATCTGCCACACCGCGACGCCGCCCACCAAGGAGGTCAACCCCTACGGGGCAGACCTGGCCAAGCAGGGCAAGACGCGGGCGGAGGCGGCCTTCCGGGCCATCGAAAAGCTGGACTCCGACAAGGACGGCTTCACCAACATCGCCGAGATCCAGGCCGGCACGCTGCCGGGAGACCCGACGTCCAGGCCGGCCAAGTGAGGGACGATGGCCCGTCCGGTCATCCTGACCGATGTCACCGAACTGGTGGACGGCACCGGCGACCCGGCCTTCGCGGTCGACACCGCCCGTCTCATCGTGGCGTGGAATTCAGCGGCCGAGGACCTGCTGGGCTACCGTGCCGAGGAGGTCCTCGGCCGTTCCTGCGCCCAGGTGATCTGCGGTCGCAACGGACAGGGCTACATCGTCTGCACCTCCCTGTGCCCGCTGCAGCGGGCGCTGCGCTCGGGAGAGCGCGTCCGCGAAATGCGCCTCCAGGTCCGCCGCCGGGACGGCGTTCCCCTGTGGGTGGCCATGACCTCTCTGGTCCTCCCCACCGAGGTCCCGGTTGTGGTCCACATCCTGCGGGACATCACCGCCGAACGCAACCAGGAAGCATTCCTCCGCCAGGTGATGGAGGGGGCCGCCGCCCTGGTCGCATCGCCACCTTCCTCCCCACCCCGCCCCGACCCTCCCCCGCCGCTGCTGTCGCCTCGTGAGACGCAGATCCTGCGCCTGCTGGCCTCCGGCTACGGCACGCGGGCCATTGCCGAAACCCTGGCCATCAGCCCCGCCACC
The DNA here is from genome assembly GCA_031081675.1 of Armatimonadota bacterium. Taxonomy (NCBI): domain Bacteria; kingdom Bacillati; phylum Armatimonadota; species Armatimonadota bacterium. Next base: position 358 of record JAVHLZ010000027.1, on the reverse strand, counting down.
GTCCGCAACCACATCCAGCAGATCATGATGACGCTGCGGGCCCACAGCCGCCTGGAAGCCGTGGTCAAGGCCCTGCAGCGCGGCCTGATCTGAGACCCCTGGCTCGTTCGGGCGGGGGACACTCGGCCCGCCGCCCGATGGCGCGCCCGCAGTGTCCGGGTAGGCTGAAGGCGGAGGGAGCGACGATGTCGCTGTGGGAAGAGTGGCTGGCCTGGTACATCGTTCGGGACCGTGAGCGGGAGCTGGAGCGGCGCCGGCTCCAGAAGGAGGCGGAGTCCGCCCGGTCGGACCGGACCCCACGCGCAGGCGGCCGCGCCACCGGCGACCAGCCTGCATCCCGGCGGCGCGCCGCCTAGGG
>JAVHLZ010000026.1 GCA_031081675.1 Armatimonadota bacterium | reverse complement strand
GTGCTAGAATGCAGGTGTGCGGTGACCGTAGCTCAGCCCGGTCAGAGCGCCTGGCTGTGGCCCAGGAGGTCGGGGGTTCAAGTCCCCTCGGTCACCCCAGAGTCGGACCACTGCAGCGGTCCTCCACCCCGCAAACACCGGCGTAGCTGGCGGCAGGGGGTTGCATTCCGAGCGCGAATTAGCGGACACTAATCATGGTGGAATACCCGGGGTGGATGGCCACCGACGAGGCGCGGACCATGACGGGCCTGGAGATCGCAAAGCCCCTGTACTACGAAGAAGACCTGCAGGAGGGGTGGCTGTACATCCTCTTTGACGACGAGGGCCGGCTGATCGTCTTGGACCGGGACCGCTGGGAAACCCTCCACCGCCCTTCGCCCGAAGACCAGGGACACTGAACGAGGACGACCTCGGATCCGGGATCCGAGGTCCGGGGATCAGGTAGTGGTGCCGAGATCCGGGATCGTGATCAGGGATCAGATGTCAGGTACTGATCCCGGATCCCTGATCCCGGAAGTTATCCACTAGCCCGCCGCCATCGGAGCTCTCACCTTCAGCTCCGACCCGCAGGTGGCGCAGAAGCGGGCGTCGTCGCGGTTGCTGGCGTGGCAGAGCCTGCAGACGATGCCCTCCGCCACCTGGGTCCCGCAGTTGCTGCAGAACTGGTCGCGGGGGCGCACCGGGTGGCCGCAGGACGGGCAGTGCATCCCGTCGTCGGGCAGCTTGGCCCCGCAGGTCCCGCAGTACGTGCTGTCGTGGCGGTTTTTGGCGCCGCAGGCCCGGCAGACCTTCGACCGCAGCAGCTTGGCCCCGCAGGAACTGCAGAACAGGTCCTCGTCCCGGTTCATCCTCCCGCAGGCCCGACAGAGCATCCCCCGCACCCCCCGTCTCCCGCCGGTGTTGTACCCCCTACCCCGCGGCCGTAGACGGCTCCCCTGGCCTGCTAGGGCGGCGCGATCCGCAGCGGGAGGTCGTGGTCGGAGGCCTCGGCGGTCATGTGGTGGGCCGGGGCCAGCATCAGCAGCCTGTAGACCCGCGCCGTCCTCTCTCCCACCCACGCCCCGAAGACGGCCGTGCCGCCCGGTGACCTCCAGACCACTGCCTGGCACGGCTCGTCCGCGCACGTTCCCCGGCGCCCCAGGACGGCCCCCTGGGGCTCCTGGAGGTAGGCGGCAAACGGCCCCTCCAGGCTGAGCGGGTTGGGGAGGGTGTCTTTCTCCCACGGGCCGCCGGCCGTCCGGAAGTACCGGGTCGAGCCGATGATGACGGCTTCGTTGCCGCCGGCGGTCCTGTAGCGCAGGCGGTCGGGTCGGACCAGTTCCAGGTCCGTGACCGCCACCCCCCCGGCCCCGTCGGCAATCTGCTCCCGCTCCCGCCAGGTGCGCACCCGGACGGCCGCCCGGCGCGCCCGCTCCAGCAGCCGTAACGCCTGCGGGTCTGAGGACTTCCGGGTGACCGACCCCAGCAGCAGCGGAAAGACCACGGTCTCGTCGGGGGCTCCACGGCGGCGGACCACCACGTGCAGCTCCCACAGGCCCGCCAGACCCACCTCGCTTCCCTCGGCCGCGAACCGGTCTCCCCGCGGCTGCAGGGTGAGGGTGACCGGACTGAGGTCCTCATCCAGCTTCAACGCCCGCAGCAAAACCCGGGAGGACGCAGGATCCAGAGGCCCGGCGGGGCCACGCACTGTGACCTCCAGTCGGTTCCAGCCCGGCTGCGCGGGCGTGACGGTGAGCTCCACCCGGAACGGACCCGCCATCCCGGCCAGGACCAGCGGCGGCTGGGGGGGCGTGGCCGCCGGCAGGGTCACTGACGCCGGCGGGGTGATGGTCAGGGCCGCGACCACCAGCACGACGGCCGCGCCCACGGAGACTTCGGCGGCGAGGGCGCGCAGGAAGCGGGCGACGACGCGCTCCTCCTTCCGCGCGGCCAGGCGGGGACGCAGGACGAACCGGTTGTACGCCCCCAGCCCGGCCGCCGCCGCCACGAGGACCAGCTTGACCGACAGCAACCTTCCGTAGGGCGTGACCGCCAACGCGCGGACCGACGGCACGTGGACCAGGGCGCCGTACATCCCCGTGACCGCCAGCACGAGCAGGCTGACTCCCGCCGCCCGGGAAAAGCGCGGCACCAGGACGGCGGCCAGCGCGGTGCGGGCGGACGGCGGCGCCCGCCGCAGGACCAGCCACAGGGACGGCAGTCCTCCCACCCACACGCCGGCAGCCGCCAGGTGCGCCCAGTCCACCGCGGAGGCCGCGAGGCCCAGGGCGGCGGCGTGGGAGTTGACGGTCACCCCCGCCAGGATCGTCCCGGCAGCCAGGAGCGAGGTGGGCCACAGCGGCGGCACCCGCACTCCAGGCACCAGCGGAATGACCACCGCCGCCGTCGCGCCGAGGAGCCCGTAGACGACCGCCACCAGGATCACCAGTGGGAGGTGAGGCGAGCCGCCCAGAGACGCGGGGCCGCCGAACAGTGCGGTGATGGCTCCCACGATGGCGCACCACAGCAGCAGGACCGCTCGGAGGATCCGCCCGGACGGCGTGGGGGGCACCAGGAGCACCGCCGCGCCGGCCAATCGCACCAGCACGCTCCAGCCGGTCTTGGTACCGCCCAGCATCGCCCCCAGCAGGCCGGCACGCCACGCCGCCGCCGGCGGCGCGTCGAGGAGGGCGGAAGCCTGCAGGATGAACTCTCCCACCACGCCGACCACCAGCATCCCCGCGGCGGCCGCTTCCGCGCGGCGCAGCGGGCGGACGGCATCGCATGCCAGGGCGGCCGAGGCGGGATCCAGGCTCGCCAGGGACGGCCGCAGGACGGCCGCGTAAAATGCAGCCGCGCCGGCCAGGAAGAGGGCGGCGGCGAAGTTCAACCACCGGACGGCCACCTGGGAGACAGGCGGGGCGGCCGCAGCGGTGCCTCGCACCTGCCCGCCCACAGGCTGGCCCACGGCGAACAGGAAGAACCCCGTCGTGGCGTGGCCGTCGGCGGTGGACAGGACCCTCCACCGCACCGTGTACACACCTGTGCCCAGCGGCCGCAGGGACACGGTGAGGCTGCGGCGGTCGGCCGACAGGCTGGCGACGGTGGAAACCACTGTCCCGGAGCCGTCGGTCACCGTGGCGGCGCTGAGCCCCGGGGCCACCGGCTCGGAGAATTCCAGCACCACGGCTGCGGGGGCCGCCGACAGGGACGCACCCGAGGGCGGGGCCGAGCGGACCAGGACAGCGTGGGCCGACGCCCCGGCGGCCGCCAGCAGCACGGCCGCGGCCGCGCCCGTCACTGCCAGCGGAAGGCGACCGCGGGTCATCTCAGGGCCTGACCGTGAACCGGAACTGCCCTTCGGCCACAAACCCGTCGTCGGCCGAGACCGCCCGCCATCGCACCGTGTACGTTCCGGGGCCGACGGGGCGCAGGCGGGCCACCATGGATCTGCGGTCCAGGTCGTCCAGGTCCACGCCGCCCCGTCCGTCGTCCACCTGCCGCCCGCGGGCGTCCCACACGCTCAGGCGGCTGCGGCCGGGGTCGAGCTCTTCGCTGAACCACGCCCGCACCTCCCGGGGAGCGGACCGCAGCACCGCGCCGGCCGCCGGCTCAGACCGCACCAGCCGGGCGTGGGCGGCGGCGGAGGCGGCCAGGGCGAGCACGACCGCGGCGGCTGCGCTGACCCGCACCTTCAGCACCGTCCCCCTCCTCTACCCGTCCGGACCGAACCGCACCTCGATGGTGTCCCCATCCTGGGGCACGTATGTGTCAAACGCGTCGCGGGACCGTCCGTTCACCAGCAGGCGCAGCCGTCCCGGGCGGCCGTCGGGGCAGCGGTCGCCGGTTCGGTAGACCGTGCCGTCGGGAAACTCCAGGGCGTCCCGGGAGAATCGGACGCCGGCGCTGGCGAAGAATCGGCCCAGGGTGGCGTTGCGGCCCGCCTCGACCGGCAGCACGGGGTGGATGTGGATGAGGCCGTCTCCGTGGGTGTGGACGTTTCCAGGGGTGGGCGGAAACGGAGGTCGCTCCCGCCCGCAGACCACTACCGCATAGCGGGCGTGCCAGTGGTCTCCGACCCGCGGCAGTGCCGGCTGACGGGCCGCCAGCACCAGCAGGCCGGTGAAGGTCAACAGGCCGCCGGCCACGGCCAGGAGCACCGGCCACCGGCCGCGCCTTCCGCGCTGCCTCGGACTCCGCGGGCGCACCTTCCTACCGGCTGGCACCGAACTGGATGACGATCGCATCTCCGTCGTGAGGCACGTATCTGTCGAACTCGCGCGACGGCCGGCCGTTGACCAGCAGGCGGACCTGCCCCACCGCACCATCGGGGCAGCGGTCTCCGGACCGGTAGGCTGTCCCGTCAGGAAAGACGATCTCGTCCCGGGAGAACCGCATGCCGGCCGAGGCGAAAAAGCGGCCCAGGGTCGCGCGGGACCCTCCCTCTGCGGCAGTGCGGGGCGCCACGTGGATCACCCCGTCGCCGTCGGTGTAGACCGGCCCCGAGGTGCGCGGCAGGTCCGCTACCGGCCGGCCGCAGATCACGATCAGGTAGCGGGCCCGCCAGTGGTCTCCGGGGCGCGGGTGCGTGGGACGCGCCGACAGGGCCAGGATCAGGCTGGTGGCCGCCGCCGCCAGCAGCGGCACGCCCACCCGCACGGCCGTGCGGCGGGTCAGAAGAAACCCGATTCCGGTCTGCGCGCGGTCGCGAATGGCTGTCGGCCTCATCGGAAGGAATAGTTCTCCGTCCCCCGGCCCGCCTCCGCCCTCGGCGGGGGCGCATTCCCCCACACATCGGGCCGCCGGGCACCGCACAGGAGGAGCGCTGACGCGGGCCCCGAACCTCGGTGCAGGAGGCCGCCATGGCCTTTCGCTGGCCGGACGTCCTGTGGGCTGTCCCCCTGCTGGTCGTGGGGGTCTCCGCCTACCTGCGCCTGCTGCGCGGTCCGCCCCGCCATCCGGTCCTGCTCTCCACCGCCCCGCACGCCCGGCGGGCGATGAAGACCGCCGGTAGGTCGCATCTCCCTGCCGCGTTGGTCACCGGCGCGGTAGCGGCCACGCTGCTGGCCGCCGCGCGCCCCGTCGCTCCTCTGCCCATGCCGGCCGAGCGCGCGGTCATCGTGCTGGCCCTGGACGTCAGCGGGAGTATGCGGTCTACGGACATCGCTCCCTCGCGGCTGGAGGCGGCCAAGGCCGCCGCCAAGGACTTCCTGCGGGCGCTGCCTCGCCGCGTCCCGGTGGGACTGGTGGCGTTCGCGGGCTACGCCACGCTGCTGGCCGCCCCCGGCACCGACCGCGAGCGGCTGATGACCCTCATCGACGGGATGGGCACGGCCCGGCGCACGGCGATCGGCGAAGGCCTGCTGGAGGCGGTGGCCGCCCTGCCCGGACGTTCCCGCCCCCTGCCCGGACAGCCGTGGGCCCCGCCGCCCGGACCGTTTCCTCCGGGTGCGGTGATCCTGCTCACCGACGGCCGCAACAACGCGGGCACCGACCCCCTGGAGGCGGCGGACGCGGCCGCACGGCAGCAGGTGGTGGTATACACCGTCGGCGTGGGCCAGCGGTTTCCCGACCCCGGGACGTGGGCCATCGGCGGCGGCATCGACGAGGAAACCCTGCAGGCGATGGCGGCCCGCACCGGGGGCTCCTACTACCACGCGTCTTCGGCCCACGGGCTGCGGGACGTGTACCGCCATCTTGCCCGCAGCCTGGGGTGGGAGCGCCGCCCCACGGAGGTGGCGGCGGTCTTCGCCGCTTTCGCCGCCGCCCTGCTGGCCGCCGCCCTGGCCGTGGCGTGGTTCCGGGCGTTTCCCCTGGCGACCTGAGACCGCCTGCCGGAATGTGCGGGGGTCACGGGACCAGCGCCCGCAGGCCCGCCACCGCGAAGACGACGCTCATCGCGGCGACCAGACCGCCGCAGCCGACCAGGACCGTCCGGTAGACCCCGGCGGGGATCCGGCCTCTGCCGGCGCCCACCACGCCGGCCAGGATGCTGTTCCACCCCAGGTCCAGGGCAACGTGGCCCAGAAAGAACAGCCCCACCACAGCAGCCACGCCACGGGCGCTGAACAGGGCGTAGTAGCCCGCTCCCACCGTCACCCACCACAGCAGCCAGTACGGGTTGGCCGCCGTGGCGATCAGCCCGGCGCGTACGAGGCTGGCGGGGCGCAGGCTCGGGCCGGCGGGCCGGCTGCCCGGCAGGGAGGGAGTGTTCCAGGCGGCCACGATCATCTGGGCGCCCATGCCCAGCAGGACTGCTCCGCCCAGCAGGCCGATGACGCCGACGACGCGGGGCTGGCGCAGGGCCGGCCCCATCCCCACGGCCAGCACGGTGACCAGGAGCGCTTCGGCAGCCGCGTGACCCGCCGTCACCAGCGGACCGGCCACCCCGCCCAGGCGCGCGCCCTGGGCCACGGCCATGGCCGTCACGGGACCGGGCATCAGGATTCCGGACAGGCTCACCAGCCACCAGGTCAGCGCGACGGGCAGGAGGTCAGGCATGGGTGCCAGGGACCGAAGACGCGAGGCCGCAGACCGCCCCGCCCCACCTACCGCCGGTCACGGTGACTCCCTCCCCGCCCTCCGGAGGACGGGGGAAAGTGCGGCAGGACGGCGCGCGCCAGCGCCTCCAGCCCGTCCAGGTCGTCCAGGTCCAGCCACTGCAGCATGACGCGCTGGACGCCGGCTTTCTCGAAAGCCGCCAGCTGGTCCACCACCTCCTGAGGAGTGCCCACCACCACGCCCCGCGCCCGCAGCTGTTCGACAGGGCGGCCCCGCCGCTCCAGGCGGCGCCGCACCTCCTGCTCGGTGGAGCCGAACACCACCCCGGTCATCAGCGACCGGCGGACCGTCTGCGGGTCCTGTCCCCGGGCCTGCAGCAGGGCATCCAGGCGGCGGGACAGGCCGGCGAATGCCTGCGGTGTCTGGAAGGTGGCGTTCCACTCGGCGGCATAACGGGCGGCCAGCGGCAGGGTCCTGTGGATCCCGTTGCCGCCCACCAGGATCGGCGGGCCACCGGGCCTGCGGGGCCGCGGCAGGAGCACGGCGCCGTTGAGGCGGTAGTACCGTCCGGAGAACGTCACGGGCCCGTCCGACCGCAGCAGGCGGGTCGCCACCTCCAGAGACTCCTCAAACCGGACGAATCGCTCCCGCAGGTCCAGCAGGTCGAAGCCGAACAGGGCGTGCTCGCGCTCCTGCCATCCGGCCCCCATGCCCAGGGTCAGGCGCCCGCCGGACAGGTCGTCCACCGCTGCGGCCATACGCGCCGTGTGGACAGGGTGGCGGAACGAGCAGGGCGTCACCAGCGGGCCGAAGGCGATGCGGGCGGTGTGGGTGGCCAGCCAGGCCAGCGACACCCACAGCTCCAGGGACTCCCGATCCGGAGGCGCCGGGTTGGTGAAGTGGTCCGAGCGGTACAGCCCTGCAAAGCCGAGGTCCTCCACCGCGCGGGCCACGGCCCGCCAGCGGTCCCAGGTCAGGCCGTTCTGGCCTTCGATCATGATGGCGATGTCCATCGTCAGCCTCCCGGGGCCAGGGTCACCGAGGCGCCGTGGGCCCGTCGGACATCCAGGTTCATCGCGTGGGACTGGGCGGCCTGCAGGACGACCCCGATCACGCCCTCGCCACGCCGGGCCAGCTCCTCCCGCAGCGGGTGGGTCCGCCCCCGCGCGGCCACCACGCGGATGCGGGCCGACCCCAGCCGGAACTCGGCGGCCAGGGTATCCGGGATCGGCGCCACCGCGTCAAACGGCTCGCGGCCCAGCAGCTGCCCGTAGGCGTCCACCGCGCGGCCGAAGGCGGCGGCGGCTACGGTCACGGTCTGAATACCCGTGGCCCCGTTCGGGTGCGCCGGCGCCGGGGGGACCCGCAGCGACCGGGGCGTGCGGTCCGCGATCACAAACGGCAGCGCGGGTTCGGAGGGATACGCCACCGACCAGGCCAGGCGGATCCCGTCCGGCCGCATCCGCCCTCCTTCCTCTCTCTGCCACCGGACGGATCCCGTCTGCGAGGAGACGACCCCCTCCAGCGACGTGCAGGAGAGGGCGAAGTCCACCAGCCCCTCGCCGCCCCGGATCCGCCGCACCCGCCGCCGCAGCAGGGCCGAGCCCCCCACCACCCTCGGTGCCAGCGGCGTCCCGCCCAGCAGCCGCAGCAGGCGCGCCGTCCGCGGACGCGCGGGGGACAGCAACTCCAGGTAGGTCCCGTCGGCGAACGGCACCAGCGCATTGTGCGTCACACCGCCGGCGTGCACGCCTCCCGGCACGACCACAAATCCCAGCGCCGCGTAGTCCCGCGCCGCCGCGTCCAGGTCGGCGACGAAGACCACCACGTGGTCGAGAGCGTACTGGCGCGCGTCGCTCATGACGGTCCGCTGCGGACCCGCACTCACCCCGGGGGGCGGTGGGGACCTTCGACACCGTCCGCGCAGCCTCCCCCCGCCTCCAGGAACCACTCCCGGCGGCGGGGAACAGGTGCGTTCGGACAGGTCTAGCCGCCGGCAGGCCGGGCACAGTGATGGAGCGACGACGCCCCAACCGCGGGATGCGATGAGACACCGTACCCTGAGCCCGCTTGCCCTGGCCGCCGTCTTCGTCGCCGCCTGCGCCGGAGGCCCGGGCCGGCCGTCCGGGTCCCGGCCGGCCCCTCTGCCGGCGCGCTGGGTGGCCGAGCCCGCGGCCGCCACCGAGAGGAGGCCATGCGCGTGGGTGGCGGTGGTGGTGGACAACGCCATCCCCGCCCGCCCTCAGGCGGGGCTGAGCCGGGCGGAGGTGGTGTACGAAGTTCCCACCGAGGCCATGATCACCCGGTACCTCGCCCTGTACTGCCGCAACAGTCCTGAGACGGTCGGCCCGGTCCGCAGCCTCCGCCTGCAGTTCCTGGACATCGCCCGCGACTACGGCGCCCCCGTCGCCCACGCCGGAGCCAGTCTGAGCGCGCTGGCGGCGGTGGCGAGGGGAGCGGGGCCCACGGTCAACCAGTTCTGGGTCCGCCAGCCGTTCATGCGGGTCCGCAGCCGGCCGATGCCCCACAACCTCTACGTCTCGGTGCCGCGACTGCGCCGGGTGGCGCCGCAGGCCCCGGCGGCGGGCCTGCCCTGGGAGACCATCCCCGTTCTGCCATCGCCGCGCTCCCAGACCGTGATCCTGCCCTACGGACCCGGATACACGGCCACGTTCGTCTACCGTCCGGAGACCGGCCGCTACCGACGCTTCGTGGGGTCCGGGCCCGATCTGGACGCCCTGACCGGGGAACCCGTGGAGGTGGGGGCGGTCCTGGTCCTCTACGCCCGGTGGTGGCAGGTCTACGAAGGACCGGTGCTGGTAGGCCGCGTGGACCTGGGCACCGGCGGGCGCCTGCAGGTCTTTGCCGGCGGGCACGCCCTGGACGGCGCCTGGCGCCGGGAGGACCGGATGATTCTCTCCGATGCGGCGGGACGACCCCTGCGCCTGCCGGAGGGACCGGTGTGGGTGGCCGTCCTGCCCCCCGACCACCCGGTCCGGGTGGTCGACGGACCCCCCTGATCCTTCCCTGCCCTACCCGCCGTCCATTCCGGTTTGGCGGCGCTGGACCTTGCCACGGCACGAAAGTTGCTCCAGGGTGGGGCGGGACAGCGCCATGACGATCCTGGAAGAACTGAAGGAGTTCGAGAACCTGGAGCAGCTGCAGGCGCTGTTTCGGGACCCCCGCGGCCAGGACCGGCTGTGCCGTCTGGGCGTCCGCACGGCGCTGGTGGCCACCTGGGACGGCCTGCTGATCGACTCCGTGGTCTGCGGAGACGAGCCCATGGAGCTGGAATCCCTGGCGGCCCACGCCGCGGCGGCCCTGCAGCTCTCCCACACCGGACCGGCCTCCCGCGGCCGCGTGGACGGGGTGATGGCCGAGTTCGACGACGGCGGCACCATCATCGTGGACCCCGTCGGCGACAACTCCCTGGTGGCCTTCGTCACCCGGACCCCTTCGGACGTCGCGCGCCTGCGGGCCGAACTGCGCGCGCTGGCCCATCGGCACACCGGCGCGTCGCCCAACGGCCGCCGCCTCCCGGCCACCCTGCCCGAACCCGAGCCGCCCACGCCTTCTGCGGAGGAGAGCAGGCCGGCGCCCACGCCTCCCCGTCCGGCTTCCGGTCCATCCTCCCCGCAGCTGCAGCCGTCCGCCCCCCCGCCCGCGCCGCAGGCACCGGTCCCGGTGCCCCAGGTGCCCGCTCCTGCCCGCCGGGCCACCGGCCGGCGCATCATCCTGCGGGAGGTGCGCCTGGAGGCCGTCGGGCGCGCGGCCACGGCGGCGGTTACCCTGGCCCTCAACGGCCACGCGGTGACCGGCAAGGCCGTGGGACGCAACGAGCCGGAGCAGCGCCTGTACATCGCCGCCCAGGCCACCGCCCGGGCCGTGACGGCGCTGTTGCCGGAGGGGTACGGCGTCGAGCTGGAGAAGATCATCCCGGTGGCCTCTGACGCGGACGCGACCATCCGGGCGGCCGGGGTGAAGGTGCTGTTTCTGACCCCGGCCGGGGAGGAGACCCTGCTGGGCATTGCCCGCATCGCGGGCGACGAACCGGTGGCGGCGGCCAAGACGGTCCTGTCCGCCGTCAACGGCCACATCGAGACTGTCCTGGACGGAGGCAGATCCTCCTGACCTTCCCACGGCGTCTGCCCGGCTCCCGGTCCCCGTAGACACACGTCCCCCGCAGGCCGATACTGGGTTCAGCCCGCCGCGGAGGCGACCGATGGGCGTCCGCTCCATCCGCCTGCTGGCCGCCGGCCTGGCTGCCGTCCTGCTGGCGGCTCCCGCCGGCGCCCAGGCCACGATCTCCCGGGAGTACGAGCTGGCCGTCGGGCGGGAGGTGGCGGCTACCCTCATTGCACGCCACGGGGTGGTCGCCGACGCCGGCTGGACAGCGTTTTTCACGGACCTACGCGACCGGCTGGTGCCGTTTTCCGGCCGGCCGGACGTCCCCCACCAGATCGTCATCCTGAACATCCCCGAGCCCAATGCGGCCAGCACCCCGGGGTACCTTTTCGTGACCCGGGGCATGCTCACCCTCGGCCTGGATGCCGAGGCGTGGACGTTTGTCCTCGCCCACGAAATCGCCCACACCGCGCGGCGGCATGTGGCGGCCGTCGTCGAGCGCGCGTATGCCGGCGCGCTGTTCTCCCTCCTGGTGGCCATCCTGACCGGCAGCCAGTCGGCCGCCGACGTCGCCCGCCTGCTGCTGGACCTGGCCATGCTGGGGTTTTCCCGGGAGATGGAGACCGAAGCCGACCTGGAGGCGCTGCGGATGCTGGTCGAAGCCGGGTTCCCGCCCGAGGCGGCCCCCCGCACGCTGGCCTGGTTCAACCAGGTCACCGGGCGCCGACAGGAGCGGACCCACTGGGCCGGAACCCACCCGGGATTTCTGGACCGCGTGGAGGCCCTCCGCGCCGCCTACGGCGCCTTCCCCTCCCGGGGCCTGCCGCTGCGGGTGTGGCACTACGACAGGCCCGTCGAGATGGAGGGCATCGTGGTCCGACCTCGCCGCCTGGCCGAGCTGGGCGAGGCGTGGACACTGGACTTGGCCGTGGAGAATCTCACCGATGCCCTGGCCACCGTGATGGCCGGACGGGTGGCGCTGCTGTCCGAGGACGGGGAACTGTCGATGCGCTTCCTGCGCTCCACGCTGCCGGGGGAGATCGGCCCCGGACGCCTCGTCTCCGGCCGGCTGGTCTTTGAGAAGCGATCGTCGGCCCGGCCGCGGGCCCTGCGCCTGGTGCTGCTGTTCGCCGACAGACAGCTGGACGCGGAGGTGGATCTCACGTCGGGAGGTCCCTACAACCCCTGGCCGGAGCTGCGGCCCCTGCCCGTTCCTCCCCCGCCGCCGTCAGGCTGACCCCTCATCCCGCCGGCGGCGCACCAGGGCCTCCACCTCCCGGGCGACGACCTCCACCGCAGCGTCCCGCGTGGCCGGGGTCACCTCCACCAGCCGCACGTCGGGCCGGCGGCGGACCTCGTCCAGAAACGGCAGGCGGGCAGCCTGGACGACGCCCAGCACCGGGCGGGGGCTGTCCAGGACGGCGCGCACCGCCGCGGCGAAGCGCGGGGAGCACAGCTCCATGCGCGCGATCTCGTCCACGACCACCACGTCGGCCGTCTGCAGGGCATCCCGCAGGGCGGGCACGGCCACGGCGTCGATGGCCTCCACGCTGACGCCGTAGCGTCCCACGGTATGCGGCGAGCGCAGGCGCACGTGGGCCATCACGGCCCGGCGACCGTCGGTGGTCACGATGGCAAACCCCTGGCGGCGGCCCCCCTCGCGGATCTCCTCGGTGTAGAATCCTCCGACCCGCGCCGACAGGCGCTCCACCACCGCCCGCACGACCGTGGTCTTGCCCACCCCGGGACGTCCGGTCAGCAGGATGTTCTTGGCCGACACGGCTCACCCCGCATCCGCGGCGCGGGCCGCGCGGGCGGCCCGGCGGGCCAATCGCAGAGGCTCGGGGGTCCGGGCGGCGGTGGCGGTGCGCAGGATCACCGCGGCGGCGGTCTCCGGGTCGGTGCGCCACGCGGCATGGGCGACCACCGGGCGGCTGGCGGTCCGGGTGCGTACCCAGTAGGCCACCACCTCCTCCCCGATGGTCAGGGGACTGGCGGACCCCCTGTGGGGGCCCGGCGGCGGGCCGGCCGCCATCAGCGGCCGGTCGGTGACTCCGACGGTGGGCAGGTCCAGACGTGCGCCCAGGTGCAGCGCGAGCCCGGCGCGGCGGGGGTGGTCGCGTCCGGTGGCGTTCACCAGCAGCACGTCCGGGCGGATCGGCAATGCCCGCACGGCGTCCTCCAGGGCCGGCCCCTCCCGCAGGGCCAGCAGCCCCGGGCGGTAGGGCGCGGCGGCGCGGGCGCGGACCACCACCTCGGCGAGCAGGCGTCCGTGGCGCACCACCACGGCCGCCGCCCACGCGGGGTCTCCCGCGGCACCCTCGCCCTCGTACCCGCGGGGAAAGCACACGAAGCAGCCGCCCACGGCCACCTCCTCCGCACCCATCCGCCAGGGCGGGGGCCGCAGGGCCGCCAGGCGCTCCTGCTCGCGGATCAGGTCCTCGGCGCTGGCCGGCCACGGCGTCATCCGGACCCCCTCCCCACCGCCGGGAGTCGGCTGCCTACATCGGTTGGGCGTCCAGCCAGGCCAGGACCTCGTCGGGATTGCGGTCGGGGGGGAACACGGGGTAGAAGACGTGCTCGACGCGCCCGTCCCGGACAATCAGGGTGAGCCGGCGGAGGTACGCGCGCCCGTCCACCTCAAAGGTGGGCAGCCGCAGGGCCCGGGCGAAGTCCAGCCGCGCGTCGCTGAGCAGGTCAAACGGCAGCCCCAGGCGCCGGGCGGCTTCGGCCTGCTCGTCGGGAGTCTGGGCGCTCACGCCGAGAACGCGCACGTCCCGCCGGGCGAAGTCCCCGTGGCGGTCGCGGAACGCGCACGCCTGGGGCGTGCAGCCGCGGGCCCCGGGGATCAACTCCCACCCCGTCGGCAGGGGCTCCCCGGGCCGCCCGGTGCGGGGATAGCAATAGACGACCGTACGCCCGGGCAGCGCGGCGAGGTCCACCGTGCCCCCGGCCGTGGACAGAAGCGGCACCGACGGCAGGCGCAGACCCGGCAGGTGCGCGCACGCCCCGTCGTTGACGGGAACCGGCAGATCGGCTGGCAGCCCGCTCCGAGGATCCGTCGCCATGGGTCCGGGCGGTGTGTTCCACACCGACCCGGACCCTCTCCTGCCGCACAGCGCGATCGCGGAGCGGCCGCTAGAAAGACAGCGTCAGTCCCACCACCCAGCCCGTGAACGAGCTGGTGGTGTCCGGACCTCCGGTCCAGCTGACCTGGCGCGTGACGCTGCGGTAGCCGGCGAACACCGCGGTCCGGGGTACCGGGCTGAAGACCAGAACCGCCTCCAGGTCGCTGCCGCTGCCGGTTCCTGTGAACTGCCCGCTGGCAGGGGGACTGCTGAGGGCGTAGTCGGCCTGTACGTTCACCGACGGGCTGAGCGCGTACGTCGCCCGCAGGCTGAGGGCGGGGGCGACGGCCAGGGCCAGGTCCACGCCCACCCGCACCCCCAGGTCCTGCAGGAGGATACGGTCGGACGCCGACGGCCCGGAGGCGTGGAGCACGTATCCGCCGTAGCCCGCAAACCCGCCTACGCCCACCCGGCCTGCCCCGAGCCCCACCCGCAGCAGCGCTTCACCGGCCAGGGTCTGGCCGGAGTACCCGGACAGCGACGCCCCGCCGAAGGTCAACCCGCTGACCGGGCCGTACTGCAGCGTGGTCCGCAGGCCCACCATCGGCGCCAGCCCCTGGTCAAAGCGCAGCCCCAGGACCGTGGATGTCCACGCGAACTCCCCGCCAGGGGTGCCAAAGCTCAGGGTGGCCGGCCAGACGGAGACCTGGGTGGCCGCGTGGGCGGGAGGGACCGCAGGTCCGGCCGCCACGACGACAGCTGCGACAAGGCAGACGACACGCATGATCTTCATCCGACAGCGTCCTCCTCGCGGCGTGCGGACTATCGTGCCGCCACGCTGTGTGTATGCCCGGGCGTCCGGCAGAGTACGCCCTCACCCTGCCCTCTCCCACGAGGGAGATAGGGATTGCGCCCCTGGCGGGGGCGCTCCGCCGGGCTGGCGCGCCTGGCAGGATTCGAACCTGCGACCCGCTGCTTAGAAGGCAGCCGCTCTGTCCCCTGAGCTACAGGCGCGCGCCCGGGGGTATTCTAGCACGGCGCGGGCTCCGTCCTCCGGCCCGGGGAAAAGGGCGGCCGGGCAGGGTACGGGACAGGAGGGACGGAAGTACCGGCCGGACGGGAGGGAAACCCGGGTGGGGATCTGGGGCAGGCCGGCATTCGGAGGGCTGCGGACCTGGCTGGCCGACCGCAGCGGCCGTGTCGTCCTCATCCTGGGGCTGTACGTCCTGGCGTTCGTCGCCTGGGTCGCGTGGGGCGCCGACAGGCTCCCCTACCGTGAGGCCATCGGCGACCTGGCCTTTCCGCCCATGGGCCTGGCCGCCTGGGCTCTGGCGTGGCAGGCCGGCCAGAACCGGGCGCTGCCGGGCCGGGCGCGCGCGGCCTGGCGAGTGATCGCGCTGGCCCTGCTGTCCTGGACTGCTGGCGACGTCGCGTGGGCGTATCTCGAAGTGGTCCGCGGCGTTTCCCCGTTTCCCTCCGTGGCCGACATCGGCTACCTGCTGTTCTACCCGCTGATGATGGCGGGCCTGCTGCTGTTCCCCCACGCGCCCGCCACAGCGGCCGAGCGGGCCACGTTCTGGCTGGACGCGGCGACGGTGCTGCTCGGCGGGTGGATGGTGATCTGGTACTTCGTCCTGGGCCCCATCGCGCTGTCCGCGCAGGCGTCCACCGTGGAGACCGTCCTCTCCACCGCGTACCCGATCGGCGACCTGGTGGTGATCTTCGGGGTGGCGGCGTTGCTGCTGCGCCAGCCACAGGCCGGCGACCGCACCGCTCTGGGCCTGCTGGGAGCCGCCGTCGGGGCGTTCCTGGCGGCGGACATCGGTTTTGGCTACCTCACCCTGCAGGACCGCTACCGGCCCGGGGACTGGCCGGACGCCTTGTGGATGCTGGCTTGGTGGCTGGCGGCCGCCGCCGCCGGGCATCAGGCGTGGACGGCGCGGGTGCGCCCGCCGGTGGAACGGACCGGCATCGCCCAAGCCGTCGGCATCAGTCCTCTCCCCTACCTGGCCGCCGTGCTGGGCTACATCCTGCTGTTTGTCGCCGGGCGGTACGCGACCCCCTACCCCCTGGGGGGGTTGCTGTACGCCGCCATTGCCCTGACCGGGGTGGTACTGATCCGCCAGCTGACGGTGATGGGTGAGAACCTGCGGCTCCTGGGCAGCCTGCGGGAGCTGGCCACCACCGATAGCCTCACGGGGCTGCTGAACCGGCGGGCGTTCTTCGACCTGGCGGAGAGGGAGTTCGCCCGCTACCAGCGCTACCGCCACCCGCTGTGTGCGGTGATGGTGGATGTGGACAACTTCAAAGACCTCAACGACCGCTACGGGCACCTGGCCGGGGACGAGATCCTCCAGCACGTCGCCCGCCAGATCCGGCAGGAGCTGCGGCGGGTGGACGTAGCCGCCCGGTTCGGGGGCGACGAGCTGGTCCTGCTGCTGCCCGAGACCGGCATCGACGACGCCCTGCGGGTCGTCAGCCGGCTGCGGCATGCGGTGGCCGAGATGCGCCTCTCGTTCGGCGAGCACCTGCTGCGAACCAGCATCAGCGCCGGGGTCGCCTCCGCCGACGGGTGCCCGTCCCTCGAAGCGCTGCTGCAGCGCGCCGACCTGGCCCTCTACCAGGCCAAGCAGGCCGGTCGCGACCAGGTCCGGGTCTTTGAGGGGACGTCCGGACGCGCCCCGTAGCAGGTCACCCGGCGGATTCGTGCTGCCGACGGCCGGGCGAAGGGGCGTCTCAGACGCGATGCACGGTGGCGAGGGACAGCCCGACGGCGGCCACCAGCAGCAGGGCGGCCGCCCCGGCGGCCAGGGCGGTCACTTCTGTGGGGCGCGCTTCCCATCCGATCGCGCGGCTCAGGCGCCGGTACACGCGGCGCAGTTCGGCCGCCGACCGGGCGTGGTAGTAGGCGCCCCCGGTGATCTCCGCCATCTCCCGCAGGGTGTCTTCGTCCAGCCGCACCCAGATGGCCCGCCCGCCCAGGTTCAGAAACGTTCCCTCGGGCGTGCCGATCCCCACGGTGTACACGGTCACGCCCTGTTCCCGGGCGATGCGGGCAGCGTCCTGGGGCGGGACCCCGCGGTTGCTCTGGCCGTCGGAGAGCAGGACCACGGTCCCCGGCGGCGCCCCCTCCGCCGGCGGAGGAGGCGGCTGGAACGGCGACGCGGGGCGCTGGCGGCCCGGCAGGGCGTACACCGCCTCCACCAGCCCGTCGCCGATGGCGGTGGCGAACTCGGTGGACAGCATCTCGATGGCCTGCACCACCCGGCCGCGGTCGGCGGTGGGAGGCACCAGCAGGGTGGCGTAGCTGCTGAAGGTCACCACCCCCACCTTCAGCCCCCGCGGCAGGCCCAGCACGAACTCCCGGGCGGCCGCCTTGGCCGCCTCCATCCGGGTGGGCGGCAGGTCGTCGGCCAGCATGCTGCGGCTGACGTCGATGGAGAGCACCACGGTGGTCTGCACCGCCGGCACCGGCAGGGGCGCCACGGGGCGCGCCAGGGCCAGGATCACCGCCGCCAGGCTGGCCCCCACCAGGGCGGCCGGCAGGTGGCGCCGCCACCGCCCGGCCGCTGCCGCGCGGGCCACCAGGGAGACCCGGGTGTACGCCACGGGGTTCCGGGGCGGCCGGCGCAGCGCGGCCGCATATGCGGCGGCCAGCGCCGGCAGAGCCAGCAGGCCCACCAGCATGACCGGCCACTGCCAGGTCATCGGATCCTCCGCGGCAGGGCGGCGCTCACGGCACCCTCCTGAACCACAGCAGCGACAGCGACGCGCCGGTCAGGATCAGCAGGCCCGCCAGCCCGGCCAGGGGTGAGGTGATCTCGGTCCGCCGGCGCTCCCATCCGATGGCGCGGCCCAGCTGGCGCGCGGCCTGGCGCAGCTCGTCCTGCTGGGTGACCTCCAGGTAGCGGCCTCCCGTCAGCTGGGCGATCTGCTGCAGCAGCGTCGGGTCAAAGGGCACCAGGACCAGCTGGCCGTCCACCTCCATCACGCTGCCCCCCGGCGTCCCCACCCCCACCGCATAGATTTTCACGTGTGCGTCCAGCGCCAGACGCGCTGCCACGGCGGGGTCCACGCCCAGGTTGCTGACGCCGTCAGACAGGATCACCACCGCTGCGGGCGGCAGGTCAGATGGGGCGGGTGCGGCGGCGGGCGGCGGCTGGGGGCGCGGGCCGAACGGCTGCGCCAGGGCCGCCAGGCGGTCGCCCAGCGCCTCAGCGCGGCCCGGCAGGATCCGCAGGGCCTCCACGATGGCGCCGCCCACGCCGGTGGCCTGCAGGACCTTCAGCCCCGCCAGCGCCTCCTGCACGGCCTGGCGATCGGTGGTGGGAGGCACCAGGACCTGGGCGTAGTCGCTGAAGGCGATCAGCCCCACGCGGGCGGACCCCGGCACCGCCTGCAGGACCTCCAGCGCCGCCCGCTGCGCGGCCTGCAGGCGGTTGGGGCGCACGTCCTCCCCGATCATGCTCTTGCTGACGTCGACGGCCAGGACCAGCGCCGCGCGGTTGGTGGGCAGCGGCACGGTCGCAGACGGCCGGGCCATGGCGAAGGTCAGCAGGGCCACGGCGGCCAGGTAGCATCCCGCCGGGAGGTGCCGCCGCACCGCCGGCGGCCGCTGCCACAGGGCCCCGAGCAGGTGCGGATCGGCCAGGGCGGCTTCGGCGCGCCCGCGCAGGCGCTGGGCGCGCAGGTACGCGGCCAGCAGCGCCGGCGCCGCCAGCAGTCCCCACAGCATCACCGGCCAGCCAAACTCCACCGCCGCCTCCGCTTGCGCAGGGTCACAAACCGCAACAGCGGCCCCAGCAGCGGCTCCGCCGTGGACAGGCTCAGGACGTCCACCGCCGAGCGCGCCAGGGCCTGACGGATCCGTTCCCGTTCCCGGGCCGCCAGGTCCCGGTACGCCTGCCGCACCCGGGGATCCGAAGTGTTCACCCACACCTGCTCGCCTGTCTCGGGATCCCGCACGTACACCCCGCCCACGTCCGGCAGGTCCTGCTCGGCCGGATCGGTCACCCACACGGCGACGACGTCGTGGCGGGCCGCCAGCTGCCCCAGGGGGCGATCCCACCCGTCATCGCCCTGGAAGTCGGAGATGATGAACACCAGGCTGCGCCGGCGCAGCGCCCGGGCCGCCTGGGCGAGACCGTCCGCCAGCTGCCCGGGGCGCGGCGCGGCGCGGCCGAGGGTGTGCAGGATGCGCAGGGCGTGCGCCCGTCCGCCCCGCGGCGGCACGTAGACGTCGCGGCCGGGGAAACCCATCAGGCCGACCTTGTCCCCGTGGCGGGTGACGATGTAGGCGGCCACCCCGGCGAACTCGGCGGCCGTCTGCCGCTTGAGCTGGCGCCGGGTGCCGAAGGCCATCGAGGGGGAGAGGTCCACCAGCAGCCAGCTGGTCAGTTCCCGCTCCTCCCGGTACTGGCGGACGAACAGCCGGTGCATCCGGGCGGTGACGTTCCAGTCGATCCGGCGCACCTCATCCCCCGGCTGGTACTCGCGCACCTCGGCCAGGTCGAGGCTGGGGCCGTAGAACACGCCCGTGTAGTCGCCGAACAGGAAGCCGTCCAGCCGCCGGACGACGGTGAACTCCAGCCGCCGCAGGATCCGCTCGGGGGTCTCCATCATGGCTCAGATGCGTCCCGCCCGGCGACTCCCGCGGGCGCCTCCCCGGATCAGGACGGCCCGGCGCGGGCGGTCTCGTAGGGGTCGCCGATGTGCACCCGCGGCGGCGGGATGTGGTCGAGAACCCGGGTCACGATGTGGTCGCCGGTGATGCCCTGGGCCAGAGCCTCGTAGGAGAGAACCAGCCGGTGCCGCATCACCTCGGGCGCGATGTCCCGGACATCCTCGGGCAGCACGTACTCCCGCCCCCGGATCAGCGCCAGGGCCTTGGCGCCCACGATCATGTTCAGCGACGCCCGCGGGCTGCTGCCGTAGGAGATGTAGGGCGCCAGGTCCGCCAGCCCGTAGTCCCGGGGCCGGCGGGTGGCGGTGCTGAGGGTCACCGCGTACTCCATCAGACGCGGGTGAACGTAGACGGCATCCGCCAGGCGCTGCAGCTCCAGCAGGTCCTGGGCGTGGATCACCGTCTCCACCTCGGGCGGGCGCACCGCCATCCGGTCCACGATGGTGACCTCTTCCAGGGTGTCGGGGTAGCCGATCACCACCTTGAACATGAACCGGTCCACCTGGGCCTCGGGCAGCGGATAGGTGCCCTCGCTCTCGATGGGGTTCTGGGTGGCCAGGACCAGGAAGGGATCCGGCAGGGGAAACGTCTGCCTCCCGATGGTGACCTGCCGCTCCTGCATGGCCTCCAGCAGCGCCGACTGGACCTTGGCCGGCGCCCGGTTGATCTCGTCGGCCAGGACCAGGTTGGCGAAGACCGGCCCCAGTTCCGTCTCGAAGGTGCCCGTGTGCTGGTTGTAGATGCGGGTGCCGATCAGGTCGGCGGGCACCAGGTCGGGGGTGAACTGGATGCGCTTGAACTGGCAGTCGATGACCCGGGCGGTGGTCTTGACGGCCAGCGTCTTGGCCAGGCCCGGCACGCCCTCGATGAGGATGTGGCCGCGGGCCAGCAGCGCCACCAGGATGCGCTCCAGCATCAGGTCCTGCCCCACGATCACCTTCTTGATCTCCATCAGGACCCGGCGCATGGTGGCCGACGCCTGTTGGACCGCCTCGACGGACAGCGTCACGGGGGGTCCCTCCCGGTCGCGTGTTGGCTGCATCCTACACCCCGCTTTGCGCGGCGGTCAAGCCACGGTCTACAGGGCCGGCCGCTCGGCCAGGATCACCGTGGTGGTCACCCGCTGGCCGTCGCGGACGATCTCCAGGGTGACCGCGTCGCCCACGCGGCGGCCCAGCACGTAGGCGGCCAGGGACCCGAACGAGGCCACCGGCTGGCCGTCGATGGCGACGATCACGTCGCCGTCCCGGGGAACGTCCCGGCCGGACGCCCCCCGCAGCCCGGCGACAGAGGCCGGGCCGCCGGCAACCACCTCCAGGACCAGCACCCCCGAGGTGACCGGCAGGCCCAGCTGCGCCGCCAGCTCGGGTGTCAGGGTCCGGCCGACGATCCCCAGCCAGGGGTGGCGCACCTCTCCCGCCAGCAGCCCGTCCCACACGGAGCGCACGGCGTCCGCCGCCAGCGACAGGCTGAGCTGGCCGTTGCGGGTGAGGGCGACGATCACCCCCACCACCTCTCCCCGGGTCGTCACCAGGGCACCCCCGGAGTCGCCGGGGTAGACGATGGCGGTGGAGACCAGGTAAGGCGCGCCCGGCCGGATCTCCCGGTCCACGTGGAGGAACACGCCCGCGGTGGCTCCCTCCCGCCGCCGCGGAGAGCGCCCCAGGGCAACGACGGTGTCGCCCGGAGCCAGGGACGCCGACGACCCCAGGGCGGCCGCCGCCACCCGGTCCACAGGCTGCACACGCACCAGGGCCGCATCGTACACCCGGTCCACCCCCACCACCGTCGCCGGCAGCGCCCTCCCGTCGGGCCACCGCACCTCCAGAGCCGCCGCTCCGTCCACCACGTGGTGGGCTGTGAGGATGAGCCCGGCGGGATCCACCACGATGCCGGATCCCGAGCCGTGGACCGTGCGGGCGCCGCTGCGGTACTCAGCGCCGATCAGGACCACCGCCCGATCGACGGCCTCCACCCCGGGCGTGAGAACGTCCTGGGCACCGGAGGGCACCGCCAGCGCCAGGAGGCCGGCGACCACCAGAGCGGCGGGCACGCGCGTGGACATCGCTGGTCTGTTCCGTACCCGCGGCGCACCGCCGGCAGGCCGGGGGCGTGCGGAACCCGCGGTCATCGTGGAACCTGGATGTGAAGGGCCTGTGAAGACCACCTTCATGTCGGCTTTACAGGGCGCCGGTACGGTCATCCCGCCGGACACACCGGCAGCCGGCGCGGCGCCTGCCCCGGCCGTGGTCCCCCCACCGCTGGCCCGGTGGTGATCCTGGTGACCGCGCCGGCTCCTGCTGGGCATAATAAAACCACACATGCGCGCTTTCCTCCGGACCGGCCTGTGGGTCCTCCTGCTGTCCGCCGTCCTGGCGGCCGCCGCCAGCGCCCAGGCGCCCGATGCCGGCGTGCGCGCCCTGGCCCACGTGCGGGCTCTGGCGGCCCTCGGCCCGCGGGTGGCCGGCAGCCTCGCCGACCGGCAGGCCGCCGACTACATCGGCGCCCGGCTGCGCGACCTCGGATACGAGGTGACCCTGCAGGCGTTTGCCTTCCCCTACTTCGAGACCCGCCGCGTCAGCCTGGAGGTGGTAAGCCCCCAGAGGGTCCCGGTGGAGGCGCGGGCCCTGCTGTACTCGTCCCCGACCTCCGGCGTCCTGACCGCGGAGGTGGTGGCGGCCGGCCGCGGGACGCCCCAGGACGTGGGCGACATCATCAGGGGGAAGATCGCGCTGGTGGAACGCGGGGGGCTGCGCTTCGCCGACAAGGTCGCCAACGCCGCCCGGGCCGGTGCCCTGGCCGTGGTGGTGTACAACAACGAACCCGGTGTGGTGGTGGGAACGTTGCTGGAACCCTCGGCCATCCCGGCGGTGATCATCTCCCAGGCCGACGGCCGGCGGGTGCTGGAGTGGCTGCGGTCCGGGCCCGTCGTCGTCGCCCTGCTGGTGGACACGGTCAACGAACAGCGCCAGTCCGCCAACGTGGTCGGCAGCCTGCCGGGGGCGTCAGGCCGCCGCCTGGTGGTGGGGGGACATTACGACTCGGTGGAGGGCAGCCCCGGAGCCAACGACAACGCTTCCGGGGTGGCGGCGGCCCTGGAGGTGGCCCGGCTGCTGCGGGACGATCCTCCTCCGCTCCCGGTCGAGATCGTGGCGTTCGGGGCGGAGGAACTGGGCCTGTACGGCTCGCGCCACTACGCCCGCAGTCCGCGGCTGGCGTCGGTGGCGGGCATGGTCAACCTGGACATGGTCGGCGTGGGGGAGCGGCTGCTGGTCGGCAACACCACCGGCGACACGCGCCTGGTGGACGCCGCGGTGGACGCGGCCCGCCGGCTGGGCATCCCGGTCACCCGGACCCGGCTGGGGGCCAGCGACCACACGGCCTTCGAGGCCGCCGGAGTGCCGGCGGTGTTCCTGCACTGGACCGATGACCCCCGGTATCACTCGCCCCAGGACACGCCGGAACACATTCAGCCCGACCGTCTGGACGCCGTGATCCGCATCGCGGTGGCCGTGGCCCACTCCCGGGCCGTGGGCGGACCGCTGCCGACGGTGCCGCAGCCGTCGGCCGAACTGGCGGCCGCGGTCCGTTGAGCGGGCCGGGCGGCGGGAGCCGGGAGGTGGAGATGTCCAGATACATGCGCGCGGCCGGGACGATGATGCTGGTCCTGGTGGCTGCCACCCCGGCGCCGGGCCACCACGGGTGGAGCCAGTATGACGACTCGCAGACCCTGACCCTCGTGGGCGTCGTGCGGGAGGCGACCTTCGAACACCCCCATGCCGTCCTCCGGCTCGAGGCCGCAGCCCGGGTGTGGACGGTCATTCTGCCTCCTCCCCCCCGGGCCGCCCGGCTGGGGCTGACCGCCCGGACGCTGCGGGCCGGCCAGACCGTGACGGTGGTGGCGCACCCCCACCGCGTCACACCCGACGAGGTCCGGGCTCTGCGCCTCACTGTGGGGGAGACCACCATCTCGCTGCGATGACCCCTCCGGGCCCGGAGTGGCTGGTGTGGCTGGAGCACTCGGCCGCAGCGGTGTTCATGCGCCGGGCGCTGTGGGCTTACCCCGCGGCGGAGATCGTGCACCTGGTGGGCGTCGTGCTGCTGGTGGGTCCGGCGGTCATGTTTGACCTGCGTCTGCTGGGCCTGTCCGCGCACCTGCCGGCGACGGCGCTGGCGCGCCACCTGCTTCCGTGGTCTCGCCGGGGACTGGCCCTGGTGGCGCTGTCGGGCGCGGCCCTGTTCGTCTCCCACGCCCCCGAGTGGGCCGCCAGCCCGGCCTTCCGCCTGAAGATGGCCGCGGTGACCGCGGCGGGGCTCAACGCGCTGGTCTTCCACCGCCGGGCGTTCCGCACGGCCATCCGGTGGGATGCGGCCACCCGACCACCCCGGGCCGCCCGGGTGGCGGCGGTGCTCTCCCTGCTTCTGTGGGGGACGGCCATCGCGTGTGGCCGGCTGATGGCCTACGTGTGACCGAGCCCGCATCCGGCGGCGTTACCCCGTGCGCCAGACGCGGCCTTCCCGGGCCAGGAGGGCGTCCGCCTCCGCCGGCCCCGTCGAGCCGGCGGGGTAGTTGGGGAAGTCCTGGGGCGGGTGCTCCGCCCAGTGGCGGAGCAGGGGGTCCACGATGGCCCACTGCAGTTCCACCTCGTCCCGGCGCGGGAACAACGTCTGCACCCCCCGCAGGGCGTCCAGAATCAGGTGCTCGTAGGCCGGGTGCTCGGCCTCGCCGAACTCCCGGTAGGAGAACCTGAGCTGGACCGAGCGGATCTGCTGGCGGTGGCCGGGGACCCGGGCGGCGAAGCGCAGGGTGATGCGCTCGTCCTCGGCGGTGTGGAGGACCAGCACGTTGTTGTCCATCTCCGCCATGTCGTAGTCCCGGAACAGGCGCAGAGGCGGCTGGCGGAAGACCACCACGACCTCGGTGTCCTTGCGGTTGAGGCGCTTGCCGGCCCGCAGGTAGAAGGGCACGTCCGCCCACCGCCAGTTGTCGATCTGCAGGCGCATGGCGGCATAGGTAGGTGTCGTCGAGGCCGGGTCCACCCCCTCCTCCTCCCGGTAGGCCGGGACCGGCCGGCCCCGGATCATCCCGCGGCCGTACTGGCCCCGCACCGCGTGCTCGGGCCGGACCGGCGGGATGGCCCGGAATACCTTGGCCT
Organism: Armatimonadota bacterium; assembly: GCA_031081675.1. Lineage (NCBI taxonomy): Bacteria > Bacillati > Armatimonadota > Armatimonadota bacterium. The sequence continues at coordinate 7,154 of JAVHLZ010000026.1, read as the reverse complement.
TCTCGTTGCGGAACCCGTCGGCGTCGAAGGCCACCGGCGGCTCCATGGCGATGATGGCCAGCAGTTGCAGCACGTGGTTCTGCACCACGTCCCGGACGACCCCGACCTCCTCGTAAAATCGCCCGCGGCCGCCCACCCCGATCTCTTCGACGAAGGAGATCTGCACGTGGTCCACGTACCGCCGGTTCCACACGGGCTCGAAGATGGTGTTGGCGAATCGGAAGACCAGCATGTTCTGCACGGTCTCCTTGCCCAGGTAGTGGTCGATGCGGAAGACCGCCTCTTCGCCGATGAAGCGGTCCACCAGGGCGTTGAGGCGACGGGCCGATGCCTCGTCCGCGCCGAAGGGTTTCTCGATCACGACCCGGGTCCAGGGCCGGCGGCTGCCGTACCGCACCAGCTCGCTGTGGCCCAGGTGGGCGAGGATGGCCTCGTAGGTGGACGGAGGGGCCGCGATGTAGAACAGCCGGTTGCCTCCGGTCTGGAAACGCTCCTCGACCGCGGCCAGCGTGCGGGCCAATCGGGCGTAGTCGGCCTCCCGGGTGGAGTCGGCGGACACGAACACCAGCCGCTCGGCGAACTCCTGCCACCGCTCGGCGTCGGGAGGTGCCCCGGTCGCCGCCACCCCGTCCCGGGCGAAAGCGCGGAACTGATCGTCGGTCATCGCCCGCCGCGACATCCCCACCACGGCCAGCGAGCGGGAGAGGGCACCTTCGGTGAACAGCCGGTACAGCGCCGGCAGCAGCAGGCGCTGGGAGAGGTCCCCGGTGGCGCCGATGATTACGAACGCCACCGGATCCATGGCGGCGGTCTCTCTCATGGACATCCGCCGGATCCCGCCGGGTGGCGCGGAGAAGCCGCGCCCGGTTTGACCCCCCCGAACGGCCGTGCTACCATCGCGGTGAACCGGGGCGTGGCGCAGCGGTCAGCGCGCGTGGTTTGGGACCACGAGGTCGCCGGTTCAAATCCGGCCGCCCCGACCACCTCCTTCGTCAGGATTCGGGCGCGGGCTGACCGGCGGACGCCGGACGGGGGGCTGCCTTGCCGGCGGCCTCCCGGGCCAGCTCGGTGGTGCGCGGCGGGCGCCGGTGGTGCTGTCCCAGGAAGTCGCTGGCCAGGTAGCGTTCCAGCAGGTCGACGATCTGGGCCTCGCGCTGGGCGTTGCCGGCCCGGGCATCGGCCACCCACGTCTTGTCCACCCGGTACGTGCGGAGCTGGCCGCCGTGGGCGAAGTGGACCAAAAAGTGCCTCATGGAGTCTTCCAGGACCACGATGTGTACCCGCAGGCCCAGGCGGGCGGCCGCGGCGCGGGCGCGCTCCAGCACCCACCCGCGCCTCTCGTCGGGCAGCTGACCCGGCCCCATCCCCAGCGTCTCCGCCACCGTCTTGCCCTTGAGGGGATTGGGATCCAGCAGCGGCGGACGGGCGGCCAGCTGGCTGCGCCGCTTGCGAACCGTCTCCATCAGCGACTCCCACAGGTCCATCCCCGCCACCACCGCCGCGAACAGGTAGAACAACAGGACGGCGAACGTCAGGGACCAGTAGCGAAAGAACTCCTTCAGGGCCGGCGGCATCCAGGTAGCTCCCGGGCGGTTCGGTATGGTTATCCCGGGGGGTGAAATTGGCGGTTGGCCGGCGGGCTCCTCCCCTGCGCCGCGGCCAGCCGCCCCGCGGGCCCCGATCGGGACGCCCCGGCTCCCGCGCGGAGCGGCCCGCCCGACCGCGCCCTCGTCTGGGAAACCCCCGCCGGGAAGGGTATAATACCCCTACGCCATCCGCCGTCTGACAGCAGAACGCGGTGACCGGAGGGACCGCCGATGCGCCCGATCTGGAAGGGCCACCTGACCTTCGGGCTGGTGACCATCCCCGTCCGGCTCTATACCGCCACCGAGCCCAAGGACGTCCGCTTCCGGCTCCTGCACCGCAGCTGCCTGACCCCCATTCAGAACCGCCGGTACTGTCCACACCACGACCAGCTGGTGGAGTGGAACGACGTCGTCCGCGGCTACGAGTACGCCAAGGGCCGGTTCGTGCCGGTGACCGACGAGGATCTGGAGAGCATCCCCCTGGAGACCGCCCGGACGGTGGCCGTCACCTCCTTCGCCGATCCGTCGGAGATCGACCCTCTGTACTATGAGAAGTCCTACTACCTGGCCCCCGATGAGGGCGGCCAGAAGGCATTCCGCCTGCTCCACGACGCCCTCGTGGACACCGGGCGGGTGGCCGTGGGCAAGGTCGTCATCAAGGACAAGGAGCACCTGGTGGCCGTGCGCCCCTACGACGGAGCCCTGGTGATGACCACCCTGTACTACGCCGACGAGGTGCGCAGGGTGGCGGACATCCCCGACCTGCCGGTCCAGGTCAAGATCCACCCCAACGAGAAGAAGATGGCCCTTCAGCTCATCGAGGGCCTGGCGGCGCCGTTCTCGTCCGCCGAGTACCGCGACGAGTACCGGGAGGCGCTGCAGAAGCTGATCGCGGCCAAGGTGGAAGGGCAGCCGGTGGCCGCCCCGGCCGCCCGGGGCCCGGAGAAGGTGGTGGACCTGATGGAGGCCCTGCGCCGCAGCCTGCAGCTGACCCGGCGGGAGAAACCGGCGGCCCGCCGCCCCCGCTCGACGGCCGCCCGCGCCGCGGCCCTGCGGGAACGGCACCGATGACCGCGCCCTGAGGTTGAGCGGCGGTGAAAGTTGAAGGTTGAAGGTCACAGGAGACGGCCTGTCACGGCCTTCAGCCTTCAACGCTTTCCCTATGCCGCGCGCGTTCGTGGGGACCTCCGGCTTCAGCTATCCCGAGTGGCGGGGGTCGTTCTACCCCGCCGGCCTGCCGGTCGGGGAGATGCTGGCCCACTACGCCCGGACCTTTTCCACGGTGGAGATCAACAACACCTTCTACCGCTACCCGACCGCGGCCACCCTCGCCCGGTGGGCGGAGGCGGTGCCGCCCGAGTTCCGCTTCGCGGTCAAGGCCCACCGGCGCATCACCCACCTCAAACGCCTGGCCGACGTGGACGGCGACCTGGCGTTTTTGTCCGAGCGATTGCGGGCGCTGGGGGACCGGCGTGGCCCCGTCCTGTTCCAGCTGCCGCCGTCGCTGCGGTACGATCGGGGCCTGCTCACCGCCTTCCTGGGCGCGCTGCGGCCCGGCGCGCCGGCGGTCCTGGAGGTCCGCCACCCCAGCTGGCAGGATCCGGCCGTCTACCGCCTGCTGGATGCCGCAGGGGTGTCGCTGTGCGTGGCGGAGACCGATGAGCAGCCCGCGCATCGGGAGGTGGTGGGCCCGGTGAGCTATCTCCGGCTGCACCGCTCGCGGTACGCCGGGGACGACCTGCGCCGGTGGGCGGACTGGATCCGCCAGCGGCTGGCCGAGGGGCGCGACGTCTACGCCTACTTCACCCACGAAGAGGGCGCCCCGGCGCCGCAGTACGCCCGCACCCTGGCCCGGCTGATCGGCGCCTCGCCCGCGCCCTGATCGGTCCCGAACCCCCGAGGACCCGGGGATGGTACAGTAGGACTGGCGCCGTCTCCACCGATCGGGAGCGCGCGACCCTGGACCGTGAGCCTGGACGAGTACGTCCGCAAGCGCCGCTTCCCCCACACCCCCGAACCCCCGGGGGTGCCCGTCCCCCGGCGCAGGCCGGGACCCCTGCGGTTCGTGGTGCAGGAGCACCATGCCACCCGCCGCCACTGGGACTTCCGTCTGGAGATGGGTGGGGTCTTGAAGTCGTGGGCCCTGCCCAAAGGACCGTCCCTGGATCCCTCGCACCGCCGCCTCGCCGTCCCGGTGGAAGATCATCCGGCGGAGTATCTGGAATTTGAAGGCGTGATCCCCGACGGGCACTACGGCGCCGGCCCGGTCCTGGTGTGGGACCTGGGCACCTACGAGGTCCGCGAGGGCGACCCCGAGGGGGCCTACCAGGCCGGCAAGCTGACCCTTCTGCTGCACGGGCGGAGGCTGCGGGGCGAGTTTCACCTGGTCCGGACTCGCCTGGGGGGCCAGACCCAGTGGCTGCTGATGAAGGCCGCCGACGCCCACGCCGTTGCCGGATGGAGGCTGCCCGACCCGGCGACCTCGGTCACCAGCGGGCGCACCATTGACCAGATCCGGGCCGACTCCGGCGTGCGGTGGTCGGCTGCGCGCCGATCCCGGACCGGGGCCCCATCGGCGGACCGGGAGCCCCGCCGGGCGGCGATCCCGCGCCGGCTGCATGCCGTCCTCCGGCGCCTGGGCCTGGACCGACCCGGACCCGACTCCCCGCCGGAGTCCATCCGGCCGATGCTGGCCACGGCCGCGCGGAACCCGTTTGACGATCCGCGGTGGCTGTTCGAGATCAAGTGGGACGGCGTCCGCGTTCTGGCCACCGTCCGCACCCGCGGTCCGCGACGGGAGGTGACGCTGCGCAGCCGCGGCGGCCTGGTCCTCAACCCGCAGTTCCCGGAGGTGGTGGAGGCCCTGCACGCCCAGCCCTGGCCGGATGTGGTGCTGGACGGCGAGGTGGTGGCGCTGGACGCCCGCGGTCGTCCCCGGTTTGCCCTCCTGCAGCCGCGCCTTCACGGCGGTCCCTCGGCGTCCGATGCCCCGATAGCCTACTGCGTGTTCGACGTCCTGTACATCAACGGCCACCGGCTCACCCACAGGCCCCTGTCCGAGCGCCGGCAGGTCCTGGAAGCGCTGGTACGCTCCGGGCCCGTCCTGCGCCTGTCGGAGGCGGTGGCGGCCACCGGCGTGGCCTTCTACCGGGCCGCCCAGAAGCTGGGGGTGGAGGGCATCATGGCCAAGCGGGCCGACGCCCCCTACCGTCCCGGAGAGCGCTCGGCGGCATGGGTGAAGATCAAGGTCGTCCAGCGCCTGGAGGCCGTGGTGGGAGGGTTCACCCGCGGCCGCGGCGCGCGCCAGGGCGCGTTCGGTGCGCTTCTGCTGGGGGCCTATGAGAACGGCCGCCTGCAGTACGTGGGGCGTTGCGGAAGCGGGTTCACCGACAGCCAGCTCCGCCACCTGGCCGCCCTCCTGCGCGACCGGGTGGCGCCCGCGTGTCCGTTCGATCCCCCGCCTCCGGCTCCCCCCTCCGTCACGTGGGTGCGACCCGAGCTGGTGGTGGAGGTGGAACACGCCGGGTGGACGCGGGACGGCCTGCTGCGGATGCCGGTGTTCGTCGGCCTGCGCACCGACAAGCCGGCGTCGGAGGTGTCCCTGGAGCGCCCGGCGGCCGCCCCTTCCCGCCCGCAGGCGCGACGCGGTGGCCGCCCCCGCGCCCGGCCGACGTCCCCCGGCGCCGCGCCGGCCATCCGCGGGGTGCCCGGTGTCGCCTTCACCAACCTGGACAAGGCGTTCTGGCCGGACGCGGGATACACCAAGGGCGATCTCATCCGGTACTACCGCGAGATGGCGCCCTGGATCCTCCCGCATCTGCGGGATCGGCCGCTGACCCTGCGGCGCTTTCCCGACGGGATCGCCGGTGACAGCTTCTACCAGAAGGACGTGCCCGACGCGCCCGCGTTCGTCCGCCGGGCGGCCATCTGGACCGACAGCGAGCGGCGGGTCCTGCTGGCCCCGGTGTGCAACACCGTGCGGACGCTGCTGTGGCTGGCGCAACTGGCCAACATCGAGCTGCACCCGTGGTTCAGCCGGATCACCCCCCTGGGCCGCGGTGACGGACCGCCGGCGGGGGAGGACTTCGCCTCCGGGGAGGACGCCCTGCGGGCCAGCGTCCTGGGTCGTCCCGACTACGTGGTGTTCGATCTCGACCCCTACCTGACGCCCGACGGCGGGCTTCCCCCGCCGACCGGAGGCGAGCGGGATCCGGCCTACACCCGCCGCGGGTTCGAGGCCGCCCGGGAGGCGGCACTGCTCCTGCGGGACGTGCTGGCGACCCTGGGCCTGGTGGCCTTCGTCAAGACCTCCGGCAAGACCGGCCTGCACATTTTCGTGCCGGTGGCCCGGCGCTACACCTACGAGCAGACCCACGCCTTCGCCCGCACGGTGGCCGAGTACCTGGCGGCGCGGTACCCCGACCGGCTGACCACCGCCTGGCCCGTCGAGCAGCGGGTGGGCAAGGTGTTTGTGGACTACAACCAGAACCGCCTGGGCGCCACCCTGGCCAGCGCCTACAGCCTGCGTCCCACCCCTCAGGCGACGGTGTCGTTTCCCCTGACCTGGCGGGAACTGGAGCGCGGCGTGGATCCCCTGGAGTACACCCTCGCCACCGTCCCGCAGAGGATGCGCCGGCGGCGGGATCCGTGGGCCGGAATGCGCAGGCACCGCCAGCTGCTGGAACGGAGACTTTGATCCTCCCTCGACCTGCGCGATCTCCTCAATCTACGCAATCTTCTCGATCTGCGCAATCTGATTGGGAAGATCGAGCAGATTCCAAGGATCGGGAAGATTGGCCATCAGTGACCTTCAACCTCCAACCTTCAACGCCTTTCATGAGGGCTCACGGTTCGGACGGCGTGGGGCGGCCGGTGGCCAACATCCGCAGGAACGGCCGCGCCGCGGCGATCGCCCGCGCCCGGTGGCTGATGCGGTTCTTCACCGCCGGCGGCAGCTGGGCCATGGTCTTGCCGAACTCCGGCACGAGGAAGATGGGGTCATAACCGAACCCGTGGGATCCCCGGGGGGCCGGGGCGATCTCGCCCTCGCACACCCCTTCAAAGGTCCGCACGACTCCCTCGGGCGTGGCTACCGCCACCACCGCCCGGTAGCGCGCCCGGCGGGCCTCCGGCGGCGCATTCTGGAGCATCTTCAGGATGCGGGCGTTGCGGGCGGCGTCCGAGGCCTGAGGCCCCAGAAAGCGGCGGGAGTGGGGACCGGGGCCGCCGCCCAGACCCGCGATCTCGATCCCGGAGTCATCCGCCAGCGCCACCCGCCCGGTCAGCCGCGCCACGGTCAGGGCCTTGCTGATGGCGTTTTCGGTGTACGTCTGCCCCTCTTCCGGCAGATCGGGCACCCGGGGGAAGGCGGTCAGGTCGTACACCCGCAGGGGGAGGTCCCGCAGCAGGGCCAGCATCTCGCGGACCTTGCCGGGGTTGCGGGTGGCCAGGACCACATCCAGCAGACCCCCGGCGGGGGCGGGCGATGCCGGGGAGGAGGTCCGGGCGGGCCTGCGGCGCGTGCGCGAGGGACGCGAGCGGGTCCCCACGAGGATACCGGCTCTAGCG
>JAVHLZ010000025.1 GCA_031081675.1 Armatimonadota bacterium | reverse complement strand
GGGGTCTGTCCCCGGTGGAGTCTGTCCCCACCAGGGACACATCGGGGTCTGTCCCCGCTGGGGTCTGTCCCCCGTGGGGTCTGTCCCCACCAGGGACAGACCCCGGGGGAGCGGACAGGAGCCGGCCCCCGGGCGCCGAAAGCGCGGTCGGAGCGTATGACCTCTCTCGCCGACGACGTCGGGCAGCACGTCATCGTGGACTTTTCCGGACCGGAGATCACCTCCGGTCTGGAGAGGCTAGTCCGGGAGGGCCGGATCGGCGGCGTCATCCTGTTCGACAAGAACGTGCGTTCCCCCGATCAGGTGCGCGCCCTGACCGCGGACCTGCAATCCATGGCGGCCTCCGCCGGCCTGCCGCCTCTGCTGGTCACCGTCGATCAGGAGGGGGGTGCCGTCAACCGGCTGCGCGAGGGTGTGACTGTCTTTCCCTCTCCGATGGCCATTGCCGCCACCGGGCGCGCGGAGGATGCCGGCGCGGCTGGCCTGATCACCGCGCGGGAACTGCGGGCTGTGGGTGTGACCGTCAACCACGCGCCGGTCCTGGACGTCAACGCCATGCCGGCAAACCCCATCATCGGCGCGCGCGCGTTCGGGGATGATCCCGAGCAGGTGGCCCTGCTGGGGACGGCCTACGCCACCGCCGCCTCCGGCGAAGGCGTGCTGGTGACCCCCAAGCACTTTCCCGGTCACGGCGCCACCGCGGACGACTCGCACCTGAGCCTGCCGGTCATCCGCAAGGACCGCGCGGCGCTGGAACGCGAGGACCTGGTGCCGTTCGCTCGCGTGCTGCAGGCGGGTGCGTCCGCCGTGATGGTGGGCCACCTGCTGGTGCCCGCCCTGGACCCGGAGTTTCCGGCCAGTCTGTCCGGCGCCGTCATCGGGGGCGTGCTGCGCGGCGAGCTGGGCTGGGATGGCTTGGTGATTACCGACTCGCTGGCCATGAAGGCTCTGGACCGCTGGTCGCGGGGCGAGGCCGCGGTGGCCGCCGTGCGCGCGGGGGTGGACCTGCTCCTGGCCTGCGGGTCCGAGGCCGAGCAGTGGGACACCCTGCGGGCCCTGCGGCAGGCCGCCGCCGACGGACGCCTGGACCCGCAGATGCTGCGGATGACGGCCCGGCGCATCCGGGCCGTGAAGGACCGGATCCCTGCGCGCGCCGACGCGGCCCCCGTCGGCCTGCCCGCCCACCGGCAGATCGCCCAGGCGATCGCCGACCGGGCTGTGACGATGGTCCGCTGCGCGCGCGGGCTGGTGCCGATCTCTTCCGGCCGGGTGGCGGTTGTGGACCTGGCATCCCCCCTGGACCCGGTCGCGTCGTCTCTGGCGGACGCGCTGCGGGCTGTCGGCCTGCGGGCCGAGCTGCACCCGGCTGCGGCCTTTGAGGCCGTCTCCGGCGTCGTGGTGGCCGTCACGTCGGGCCGCGGGATTCACCCCGCCGCAGAGGTGGCCGGTCTGGCGGATCGCGTGGGCGAGCGGCTGGTGGTGGTCGGTCTGGGCGCCCCGTATGAGCTGATGGCGTTTCCCCGGGTGTCGACCTACCTGGCGGCCTACGGTCCCGACCCCGCCAGCCTGACCGCCGTGGCCCGCGTCCTGGCGGGTCAGGTGCGTCCCACCGGACGCCTGCCCGTGGCCCTCCCGGGCCTGTACCCTCGGGGACACCGGGCGGAACTGTAGGCCGATGGCGGGTCCATCCCGCCGCGCGGCAGAGCAGGGAGGGTCACCTCAGGGCAAGAAACCGAGGGGTGGCCGGTCATGAGGATTCCGCCACGCGCCGTGCTGCTGGTTGTCACCCTCGCCCTGCTTACCGCGACCGGGTGGGCCGGCCCCCGCGTGCCCCTGGAATTCTGGACCATCTCCCTGCAGCCGTTCTTCACCGACTACGTCACCGGCCTCGTCCGCGCGTATGAGGCCGCCCATCCGGGCGTGGAGATCCGCTGGGTGGACGTGCAGATCCAGGCCATCGAGCAGAAGTTGCTGGCGGCCGTCGCCGGCGGGGTTGCCCCGGACGTGGTCAACCTCAACATGGAGTTTGCGGCCCGGCTCGCCGCCCGCGGCGCCCTGGTGGACATGGACGGCGCGGTCCCGGCGCAGGAGCGGGAGAAGTACTTTGACGGCCTGTGGGCCAGCACGCGGGTGCGGGGGCGGTCGTACGGCATCCCCTGGTACATCGCGCCCCCGGTCCTGATCTACAACGTGGACCTGTTCCGCCGGGCCGGCCTGGACCCCCTGGAGCCCCCGGGTACCGAGGGCGAGATGGTGGCGGCGGCGATCCGCATCAAGGACCGCACCGGGGTGTACGGGTTCATGCCTCTGGTGGACGGCACGCGCCTGATCCACCGCTTCCTGGAAAACGGCCTGCCCGTGTTGAGCCCCGACGGGCGGCGGGCGGTGTTCAACTCGCCGGCCCACGTGGCCTACCTGCAGCAGTACGTGCGGCTGTTCCGGGAGGACTACTTCCCCGACGACACCCTGCGCCGGGGCTTTCTGGGCGCGGTGGAGCGCTACAGCGCCGGCCAGCTGGGGATGCTGGTGGTGGGGCCGCAGTTCCTCGAGCGGGTGAAGGTGAGCAACCCGGACGTGTACGCCCGGACCTTCGTCGGCCCCTACCCGGTGGGCAAGGCGCGGATCATCCACAGCGGCCTGATGGTGCTGGCCGTGCCCCGGGCCAGCCGCCACGCCGGAGAGGCGGTCCGGTTTGCCCTGTACGTGACCAACGACGACAACCAGCTGGCCTTCAGCCGGCTGGTGGTGGTCTTCCCCTCCACCCGCCGGGCGGCCGCCGATCCCTTCTTCCGTCAGAAAGGCCCCGGCCCCGAGTGGAAGGCCCGGGCCGTGGCCGCCGACCAGCTGCGCTACGCCCGGGACCTCACCCTGGTGATCCCCAATCAGGGCGAGCTGTACAAGATCTTCCGCGAGGCCGTCGAGAGCGCGTTCTTCGGCCGGATGTCGCCCAGGGACGCGCTGGACTGGGCCGTGCGCGAGTGGAACGCGCGTCTGTAGTCCTTCCCGTTGCGCTGCTGATTCTGCTGCTGGCGGTGTCCGTGACCGCGGGGCCGGTCACCCCCGACGCCTTCGTCCCGCCGGCCGCGGGCGATGTGTGGCCCGCCCCCCGCCAGGTGCGGTGGGGGCGCGGGCAGCTCGCGCTGACGGCCGGCACCCCGATCGTGGTCGGCGAGGAGGCCGCCGCCGAGGACCTGTTCGCCGCCCGGGAGCTGAACGAGGAGCTACAGGCCCGATTCGGGCTCACCCTGCCCGTCGTGCGCGCCTTCCAGGCGCGTTGGCCGGCTCCCGTCATCGCCATCGGCGAGCCCTGGCTGAACCCGGCGTCGGCCCGGCTGCTGCTGGCGTCGGGGCTGGTGGTGACACCCGACTCGCCCGGCCCCCAAGGCTACGTGCTGCACGCAGGCCCCCGCGGTGTGGTGGTGGCCGGATCGGACCGGAGGGGGACGTTCTACGGCGTGCAGACGCTCCGCCAGCTGCTGCGGCGCAGTGGGGACGGCATCGCCGTGCCGGCGGTCACCATCCGGGATTGGCCGGCCCACCGGGTGCGGGCGGTGCACATCCTGCTGGACGCGGCCAGCGAGGAGATTCACGGTGCTCTGGTGGACCGCATCCTGGCGCCGTTCAAGTTCACCACCATCGTGGCCGAAGCCCACCACGTCCAGTGGGACAGCGGGCGGCCGCTGTGGTCCCCCGACCCCCGCGGCGCCTCCAAGGCCCAGGTCCGGGCGCTGCTGGAGGCGGCGCGGCAGCACCACATGGACGTCATCCCTCTGGTAGCCACCCTGGGCCACAGCGAGTGGGTGTTTGCGGGGCTGCGCGACCCCGCGGTATGTCGGCAGATCGCCTACCTGCCCCCGCCCCTGGAAGGATCGCGGCCGCAGCTGACCTGCGACCGGGTGCGGGGAGTCTACCCGTCGGTGTACGACCCCCGCCGCCCGCTGACCGCCGACGCCTCCGCCACCATCGTGGAGGCGCTGGTCCTGCCCGTGCTGGAGGAGGCGGTGGACCTGTTCCGGCCGGTGATGCTGCACATCGGCCACGACGAGGTGCGAGGCCCCGGCGGCGCGACCATGGACCTGGGCCTGTATCTGCGGGACATCTCCGCCCTGGACGCCTTCCTGCGCCAGCGCGGCGTGCGGACCATGGTGTGGGGCGACGTGCTGTACGAGCGCCGCGCCGAGGCGGTCGCCCTGGAGGCCTACCGGGCGCTGCCCCGGGACCTGGTGGTGGTGCCCTGGAAGTATGAGGACGCGGCGGCGTATCCCGAGGTGGAGCACTTCCGCCGGGAAGGCTTTCCCGTGATGGGAGCGACCTGGTACCGCCTGCGCAACACGGTGGAGTTCAGCCGGGCCGCGTACGCTGCGGGCGCCCTGGGGATGATCCGGACCACCTGGACGGGGCAGTTCCAGAACCGGGCCAGCCTCACCCGGGCTTACCGGCAGCTGTATACCTACCTCACGGCGGCCAACTACTTCTGGAACCCCTTTGCCCCGGACCCGGCCACCGTCCAGGACGCGGAGCTGGCCCGCCGGTTTGCCGACGCCTGGGCGCCCCGGCCCCTCCCGGCTTCCATCCCCGGCCGTCCGGTGGACCTCTCCCGGGCGGCCACCCGCCGCCACGTGGACGACGACGGGACCGGATGGCTGGGCAAGGGGCCGGAGTTTGACCTGCGGGCGCTGGCCCCCGGCCGCCAGCGGCTGGCGGGGGTGCTGTTCGACATCCTGGACCCCCGGCGCGGTCCCAGCGTGGTGATGCTGCGGGGCGAGCGCGACGTGGCCGCAGACCTGCCGGCCCGGGTGACCGTCCCGGTGGGGGCGCCGGCCGCCTGCCTGGCCGTCCTCCATGCGACCCTGGACAGCGCGCCGTTCGGGGAGGTGGTGGGCGCGTACACCGTCCACCGGGTGGGCGCGGAGCCGGCGGACATCCCCCTGCGGTATGGCCGGGAGATCTCCAGCTGGCTGGTGGACCCCGAGCGAGGAGTGGCCTCCATCGAACAGCAGGTGGCCTGGACCGGACGCACCCGGGCCGGGGTGGAGGTCAACCTGCAGGTCCTGTGGTGGCGCAATCCGGACCCCGCGAAGGTGGTGCGCGCGGTGACGTTCGCCTCCGCCGGTGGCCGGGCCAGCCCGGCGGTGTTCGCACTGACCGCCCTGGAGGGCTGTCCGTGAGCGCCCGCGCCCGGCAGACGGTCGTCGCGTATCTGTTCCTGCTGCCGGCGCTGGCGCTGCTGGGGATCTTCACCGTGTACCCGGTCCTGGTGGGCACGGTTCTCAGCCTCTTTGACTACGACGTCCTCTCCCCGCCCCGCTACGTGGGGCTGCGCCAGTTCCAGCGCCTGCTGGCCGACCGCTACTTCTGGACCGCCCTGGCCAACTCGGCCCGCTACGTGCTGGTGGTGCCGGTCATCCAGTTGTGCAGCCTGGTGCTGGCGGTGGCGGTCAACCGGCCGCTGCGGGGCATTCGGGCGTTCCGGGCCGCCTACTACATTCCGGTGATCACGTCCTGGCCTGTGGCCGGCATCGTGTGGACGTGGATGTACGACCAGCAGGGCGTGGTCAACTTCGTCCTGCGGGCGCTGGGGGTGCTGGACCGTCCCTTCTCCTGGCTGACCCATCCCACCCTGGCGCTGTACGCCGTCATGTTCGTCACCCTGTGGAAGGGCCTGGGGTGGTACATGGTGATCTACCTGGCCGGCCTGCAGGCGGTCCCGCCCGAGTATGAGGAGGCGGCCCACCTGGACGGGGCGTCCCGCAGCCAGGTGTTCTGGCGCATCACGGTGCCTCTGCTGCGGCCCTACCTGTTGCTGGGCTGCTTGCTGTCCACCATGGCGGCGGTGAAGGTCTTCGAGGAGATCTACGTGATGACCCGGGGCGGTCCGTTCTACAGCACGTACACCATGTTCATGTACATCTTCGACACCGCCTTCGAGGAGCTGGACATGGGCTACGCGGCGGCCCTGGCCCTGGTCCTGGCCGCGGTGCTGCTGGCCTTCTCGGCGGTCAACGTCCGCCTGTTCCGCCACGGCGGGCTGGAGGGATACGAGTGACGTCCTCCGCACCGCGCCGCCGGCCGGGCCGCCTGGGGGGCGCCCTGCTGTGGTACGCGGGGCTGACGGCGGTGGCGGTGCTCACCGTCTTTCCGCTGGCGTGGACGCTGCTGGTGTCCCTCAAGCCGACCGGGCCGGTCTTCGCCTTCCCGCCTGACCTGGGGCCCTGGCCGCTCACCGGGGCGCACTACCGGGGCGTGTGGGAGACCCTGCCGCTGCCCCGGTACACCCTGAACACGGTGCTGATCGCCGGGCTGGGGGTGGGGCTGACGCTGGTGGTATGCTCTCTGGCCGCCTACCCTCTGGCCCGCATGCGCTTCCCCGGGCGCACGGCCATCTTCTACGCCATCCTGGCGATGCTGATGCTGCCCGAGCACGTGGGGCTCATCGTCAACTTCCTCACGATGATGAAACTGCATCTGGTGGACACCTACGCGGCGGTGTACCTGCCCAGCGTGGCCAGCATCGTGGGCATCTTCCTCATCCGCCAGGCCTACCTGATGGTGCCCCGGGAGCTGGAGGACGCCGCCCGCATCGACGGCGCCGGAGAGCTGACCATCTGGTGGCGCATCATGCTGCCGCTGGCGGCGCCGGCGCTGGCCACCCTGGCCATCTTCCAGTTCGTGGCGTTCTGGAACAGTTTCCTGTGGCCCATCATCGTCCTGAAAACTCCCGACAAGTACCCGCTGGCGGCCGGCCTGCTGTACCTGCGGGGGGTGTTCGCCCACAACACCCGCTACATCGCCGCCGGCACCGTCCTGGCCAGCGTCCCGGTGATCGTCCTGTTCCTGTTCACCCAGCGGTACTTCATGCGCGGGCTGACCCTGGGGGCGATCCGGTGAGGCGTCCGGTGCTGGTCCTGGTACCCCTGGACGACCGGCCGGTGACGGCGGACCTGCCGGCCGAGCTGGCCCGGGCGGCGGGCGCGCGGGTGCGGGTACCGCCCCGCGGCCTGCTGGGCGGCCGCCGCCGGCCCGCCGATGTGCGCGGCGTGTGGGCCTGGCTGGAGAGGTGGGCCGCCGGGGCGGACGCCGCGGTGGTCTCGGTGGAGATGCTGTGCTGTGGCGGGCTGGTGGCATCCCGCCAGACCCAGTCCCCCTGGCGGGACGTGGAGCCGTGGCTGGCGCGGCTGGCGGACCTGGCGGCACGGGTGCCCACCTACGCATTCAGCGTCATCCCCCGCAGTCCCGCGCAGCCCACCGAGGAGGACGCGGCGTACTGGACATCGGGCGACGCCGCCTCTGCGCACCGCCATCGCCAGCTGTTCCGGACCCTTCACGCCCGCCTGATCGAGGCCGCCGGCCGGGGAGTGTGGCGGTACCTGCTGGTGGGTCAGGACGATGCCGCCCCCGGCAGTCCCGCCGCCGCCGACCGGGACGCCCTGCAGGCTCTGGCGGACGCCCGGGCGCCGTCCCGGGCGCTGGTGACCACCGGAGCCGACGAGCTGGCGGCGCGGCTTGTGGCCCGCTGGCTGGTGGATCTCACCCGGACCCCTCTCGCGGTGAAGACCCTCTACACGTTTCCCGCCCACGCCGGCCGCATCCCTCGCTACGAGGCCGCACCGCTGGACCGGACGGTGGCCGAGCACGTGGCCAGCGTCGGGGGCCGGCGGGCGAAGCGGGACGCCGACCTGCTGCTGTGGGTCCACAACTTCGAGGACCGTCAAAGAGAGGCCCGCGACCAGGGCGGGGACCTGCCGGCGGAGTCGCTGGAGCGGGCCCTGGCGGACGTCCGGGACGCCGTCCGCCGGCAGCAGGTGGTCGCGGTGGCCGACGTGCGGTTCGCCAACGGCGCGGACCGGGCGCTGGTGGCCCGGCTGCTCCGGGAGCCGTCGCTGGCCGGGGTGGCGGCGTATGCCGGATGGAACACCTGCTCCAACGCCCTGGGCTCGGCCCTGGCCCAGGCGGTGGTCGTCGCACTCGCGCGCCGGGGAGCGCTGGACGGCGATGAGGCGGCCGCCCGCCGGCTCCTGGCCGCCCGGCTGCTGGACGACTGGGCCTACCAGGCCGATGTGAGAGTCCGCCTGGCCGCCGCGCTCCGGCGGCGGGGAGGAGATCCCGGCGGGCTGGGGAGCCACCGGGCGTGGTGCGAGGAGCAGGCCCACAGGATGCTGTCAGAGAGGGCCGACGCTCTGGCTCCGGTGTTCCCGCAGGCGCGGGTGGTGGTGCGGCGGGTGGCTTTTCCCTGGGACAGGCTGTTTGAGGTCCGCATTGACGTCGCCGTGATCCCCGGGGAGGCGGCGGCCCGGCGCGCCGGCCGGAGGCAGGCATGAGCGTGTCCTACGATGTGGTCGTGATCGGTGGCGGCCCGGCGGGGACGGTGGCGGCGGTAGCCGCGGCGCGCAACGGCGCCAACGTCGCGCTCATCGAGCGCTACGGGGTCCTGGGCGGGTCGCTGACGGCAGCCCTGGTGGCGCCCATGATGGGATTCCACGCCGGAGACCTCCAGGTGGTGCGCGGGATCCCTCAGGAGATCGTGGACCGCCTGGTGGCCCTGGGGGCGTCGCCGGGACACGTCCCCGATCCCATCGACTTCTGCTACACGGTGACCCCCTTTGACTACGAGGGCCTCAAGCGCGTGCTCCTCGAGATGGTGGTGGGCTCGGGCGTGGACCTGTGGCTGCACGCCGTGCTGGTGGACGCGCAGGCGCAGGGGGGCCGGATCCGGCAGGCGCGGGTGTGGCACAAGGGAGGCACGGACGTCCTGGAGGCGGCGGTGTGGGTGGACGCCTCCGGCGATGGCGACCTGAGCGCGGCCGCGGGCGCGCCGTTCGAGGTCGGCCGGCCCCAGGACGGACGGCCCCAGCCCATGACCCTGATGCTGGTTCTGGGCGGCGTGGACTGGGAGGCCGTCATGGCCCACCTGGCCGGCCACGACGAGGACCTGCAGCACGGGCAGGGTGTGCACGAGCGCATCGATCCCCGGTGGCTGCGCTCGCTACGGGTGCGCGGGTTTGCGGGGTTCCGGGGCCTGGTGGCCCAGGCGCGGGAGCGGGGCGAGTGGAACATTCCCCGGGACCGGCTGCTGGTCTTCGAGGGGGTGCGCCCGGGGGAAGCGGTGGTGAACACCACGCGGGTGGTGGACCGCATCGCCGTGCGCGGCCGCGACCTCATGGCGGCGGAGGTGGAAGGGCGCGCCCAGGCCATCCAGGTGGTGGAGTTCCTGCGCCGGCGGATCCCGGGATTTGCCGGCGCCTACCTGCAGCAGACCCCGGCGCAGATCGGGGTGCGGGAGAGCCGCCGGGTGCTGGGCGATTACGTGCTGACGGCCGAGGACATCCTGTCCGGGCGGAAGTTCGCCGACGCGGTGGCCTGCGGCGGCTACCCCATCGACCTGCACGATCCGGCGTCCCTGCGGCTGGTGGCGAAGCGCCTGCCGCCCGGTGACTACTACTCCATCCCGTACCGCTGCCTGCTGCCCCGGAACCTGGACAACGCGCTGACCGCGGGCCGCTGCATCTCCGCCACCCACGAGGCGTTCGCCGCCTTCCGGGTGTCCGCCATCGCCATGGCCGTGGGCCAGGCCGCGGGGATGGCGGCGGCCCTGGCGGCGGCCGCGGGAATCCCTCCCCGGCGGGTGGATCCTGCCGCCCTGCGCCGGGCCCTGCAGGAGCAGGGGGCGTTTCTGCCGCCGTGATCCCTGACCGCCGCCCTCTGCTGATCGTCAGCCTGCCCCGCAACGACGGCGCGCTGGCGGAGGCGGCGCGGGACGCCGGCGCGGACGCCCTGAAGGTGCACGTCAACGTGCGCCACCTGGCATCAGGCCATGCGTTCGGGACGCTGGCGGAGGAACGGCCGCGGCTGGAGCGAGTGCTGGCCCTGGGCCTGCCGACGGGGCTGGTGCCCGGCGAGGAGGTGATGGTCTCGTCTGAGGAGATGCCGGTGATCCGGGCGATGGGCTTTGCGTTCCTGGACGTGTTTGTCACGCATCTGGCGCCGCACCTGTACGAAGCCGGTCTCCCCGTGGTGCCGGCGCTCCCTCACTCGGCCGCGGAGGGCTATCTGGCATCTGCCCGGGACGCACCAGGGGCGTGGGTCGAGGCGGCGGTGATCCCTCCCGAAGGGTATGGCCGGCCGCCGGCCGACTCCGACTTCGAGACGCTGAGGCGGGTGGGGAAGGTCACCGGCAAGAGGCTCATCGTGCCCGCCCAGCGGCGCATCGCCCCGGAGGACGTGGGGCGGTATTGCGAGATCCCCCAGGTGTGGGCGCTGATGATCGGGGCCGTGGTGACCGGCACCGACCCGACCTCCCTCGCTGCGGCCACCGCAGCCTTCCGCCGCGCCCTGGACCGGCTCGCCCGGTGACTGTCCCCGCGCCACCGTGGGGACAGTCCCCAGGCCTGGCGAGGGGACAGTCCCCGTCGCTGGATGGGGACAGTCCCCCGCGCCATCGTCGGAGGCGGGGCAGGCCAATTCCACTCACGCAAGGCCGGAGCCCGCCCTGGCGGTACCTGTCACCCGGCCGCCCCGGTGACTGTCCCCGCCACCGGATGGTGACTGTCCCCTTTCGGGGTATCATGGGAGTACACCATTGGCGGGGGGAGGGTCATGGCCGACCGGGTACGGCAGGTAGAGTATTTCTACGTGATGGTGCCGGACAGGCCGGGCGAGAGCTTCCGGGTCCTGTCGGCGCTGCGGGACGCGGGGGTGCTGCTGCTGGCCTACCACGCGTTTCCCACAGGGGGCGGACAGGCGCAGATCGACCTGGTCCCGGCCGACGTGGGCAGGTTCCGACAGGCTGCCCGGGATGCGGGGCTGAGCCTGGTGGGCCCGAAAAAGGCGTTCTTCATCGAAGGGGAGGACCGGGTGGGAGCGGCCGCCGAGCACACCGGCAAGCTGGCCGGCGTGGGGATCAACATCGTCGCCGCCACCGCCCTGGGCGCGGGGGCGGGGCGCTACGGCATGATCATCTGGGTCGCCCAGCAGGACGTCGCGCGGGCGGCGGCGGCCCTGGGCGCGTCGTAAGGCTCCGCTGGCCGCACGGGACGGACGGTCCCCTTCCCGCGGGGCAACCGCTTCCATCCCCTCGGGCGGTGGCCCTGGTGCGACCGCAGGGCAGGAGCCGGCGCTGCGCCGGGAGAACAGTCCGGCCACGATGACCCCGACGGGCCGGGAAGAACTTGCGATCCAGCTCCTGTCCGGCTATCCCCCCGAGGTCGGGAGATGGCTGTGGGCCCTGCAGGACGTCCGCCGACGCTACATACTGCGTCTGGTCCAGGGACTGGACCAGCGCACCCTCGACTGGCAGGGTCCGGACGAGCGGGAGAACGCCATCGGCTCGTTGCTCTACCACATCGCCCTGGTGGAGATGAGCTGGCTGTACTACGACCTTCTGCTTCAGCCGAAGTTACCCGCGGATGTGGCGTCCGAGTTCCCCTATCCCATGCAGACTCCTGACGGACGCCTGACCCCGGTGCTCGGAGAGCCGCTTCAGTCGCACCTCGCGCGCCTGGCCCGCAGCCGACAGGTCTTCCTGGAGGCGATCAGGGAGCTCTCGGGAGATGAGTGGCGCCGCCTGCGCGCACCCCAGGGCGAGGACTACGCGGTCACTCCCGAGTGGGTAGTCTTCCACCTGGTCGAGCACGAGGCGGGGCACGCATTCCAGATCAGTTCGCTGAAGCGGCGGGCAGCCCGGTGGTTTGAGACCGGACGCTAGGATCCCGTCCCTTGCCCGCACCGGAGGAGAGAGCATGTGCCGGCCGCCGGCCGGTGAGGCCCGCTCGAGGCGTCAGCGGGCCCTATGCGCTCATGGCCCCGCGGGGGCTTTCCGCACCGCAGCGCCGTGGAAACGGTCTAGGTTGCGGCCTCTCCCCTCGCCCCCGGGGCGGACGGACGCGGAGGGATGTTCTTGTTCATCCGGAACAGATTGCCCGGGTCCCACGCTGTCTTGATATCCACCAGGCGGTCATAGCTTTCCCCGTAGGCGGCCCGGATGCGCGCGGTATCCTCTTCCTCCGTCAGGAAGTTCACGTAGACGCTGCCTGTCGAAAACCGCCGCATGTCCCGCCAGGCCGAACGCGCCCACTCGATGTTCACGTGGTCGTCTTCGGCCTTCTCCCACGATGCCGTGACGTTGAGGACATAGGTCGCGTTCCGGTTCCCCACGGCGGAGTGATCCTCCGGCAGCCGGTTGAGGGCGCCGCCGAGTGGAAAGAGCGCAATCGCGGAGTGAGGGAGGACAAGTAGCGGCGTCCTTTGGGCTGCGTCGCATCGAGCAGACTCTGCCGGGAGACATGCGAGCGCCGCTGGACGGTATCGCCGACGGGCGATCCCAGCGCCTTGAGGGACGCTATGTCCGCCTCCGCCTTGTCGGTCGGCCCCGTGTGGCACGCGAACAGGGCCACGATGGGCCGTCGGTGAACGTCCTGGCGAAGCCATGGCGCCGGCGGGGCCAGGCGGAGGGCGGCGACGAGGGTGAGCTCGGGCGGAGCCGTCTCCATGACTGCCGTGTAGAGTGCGAACACATCGTCCGCCTCCTCGAGGCGCCAGGCGATCGCGCCCCCCACGATCTCGGGCCCGACGGGGTGGAGCGCAAAGTCGAATCCCGTGACGACCCCGAAGTTACCGCCCCCGCCGCGGAGGCCCCAGAAGAGGTCCGCGTTCTCGCTCTCGCTGGCGCGCACGACGCGGCCCTCGGCCGTGACGACGTCCATGGCCCGCACGTTGTCGGACGTCCAGCCAAAGCGGCGCGTGAGATAGCCGAACCCGCCCCCCAGCGTGAGGCCCGCCACGCCCGTATTGGACACGAAGCCGAGGACCGTCGCCAGACCGTGCAGCTGAGTCTCGCGGTCGACGTCGCCCAACACGCACCCGGGCAGTCCGCGCGGCCCGGTCCACCCACATGCCGCGCATGAGCGACATGTCGAGCATGAGCCCGCCGTCGCAGACGGCCAGCCCCGCAATGTTGTGCCCGCCGCCCTTGATGCACAGGGGGAGGTTGTGATCGCGCGCGATCGTCACCCCCGCAATGACGTCGGCCGTGCCGAGGCAGCGGGCGATGGCCGCGGGCCGCCGGTCGATCATCCCGTTCCAGATCGCGCGCACCTCGTCGTACCCCGGGTCGCCCGGGACCAGCAACGCACCCTGCAGTCGCGTCCTGAGGTGGCTGAGGAGACGGGCGACTTCGGGCCTTCTAGCCGTGCTCTCCCTGTTGTCTCAGACGCCGTCCGCGGGGACACCGGACGGAAAGAGTGGGCCGGCGCGCCCACAGCGCGGGAGTGTCGGGCTCACTGATGGTACGGGTCCCTCCTCGGATGGGCCAGCCCCTCCGACGCCTGCCCCTGCTGTCTGGGGGAGCTGACGCTCCCCCGCACCCCCCTCGGGGTGGAGGTTCGACCTGTCGTCGGCCAGGATTGCCGCCCGGATCCATCGGAGTACGGTCCATGAGAATACGGGACGAATACGGGCAGATCCGGCCGGCGATCCTGGCTCCGCGGGGAGGATTCGAACCTCCAACCCTCCGGTTAACAGCCGGACGCTCTACCGTTGAGCTACCGCGGAACGGGCGGCACCTGTCCGCCGACGCACTCCTATTCTAGCCGCCGCCCCCGCCCCGGACAAGGCGCCCGACGATCCCGGTCGCGCCGCCGGACGCCGGCAGGCTCGCCGCCGCGCTGTCCGTGCTCCTCCGCAGGACCCCGCCTCCCGGGTCCGGAATCGTAATGCGTACATGTCCGCCCGCACCGACCTGGTGGTCCGCACGGCGCTGGTGGTCCTCACCGTCCTCCTGGTGCTGGGGGTGGCCTGGCTGCTGGTGCAGATCACCGACATCCTGCTGATCGTCCTGGTGGCCGCCATCCTCGCCGCCGGCCTGTCGCCCGTGGTCAACCGGCTGGAGGCCGTGCAGTGGACCCCGCGGGGGTGGCGCCTGTCCCGCGCGTCGGCGATCCTGGTGGTCTTTCTGGCCGTCGTCGTCCTGCTGCTGGGTGTCGGCGCCATCCTGGTGACGCCCCTGGTCCTGGAGACCCGGGAATTCGTGGCCAACTTCCCGGCCCGGCTGGCGGAGCTGCAGGTGCGCGCGCGGGACCTGCAGGCGCGCTACCCGTGGCTGCCGGATATGGCGGGACCGCTGGAGCGGCTGCCCCGCGAGTTGGCCACCCTGGGGCGGTTCTTCCGGCCGGCCGCCGGCGTGGCGTTCCGCGTCCTGGGCGGGGTGGCGTCGGTGGTCACCGTCCTGTTCCTCGCTTTCTACATGCTGGTGGAGGGGCCGGCCATCCGGGCGGGGGTGCTGGCCCTGTTCCCGCGCCGGGAGCGGGCCGCGGTGGCCGACGTGCTGGATCAGATCGGGGCGCGCTTCGGGGGGTGGCTGCGGGGGCAGCTGCTGCTGGGGTTGGTCATCGGGGCGGCGGCCTGGGCGTGGACCAGCATTGTGGGCCTGCCCTACCCGGTGCTGCTGGGGCTGATCGCCGGCATCACCGAGCTGGTGCCCATGGTCGGCCCCGTCCTGGGCGCCATCCCGGCCGTCTTCCTGGCCCTGTTCCAGTCTCCGGTGAAGGTACTCCTGGTGGTGGCGGGATACGCGGTGATCCAGCAGGCCGAGGCCAACTTCATCGTTCCCCGGGTGATGCGCCGGGCGGTGGGGCTGTCGCCCCTGCTCACCATCCTCGCCCTCGTCGTCGGCGGCAAGCTGCTGGGCATCGCCGGCGCCCTGCTGGCGGTGCCGGTGGCGGCGGCGCTCCAGGTGGTGGCGGGGGAGGTGGGCCGGCGCGTCCGGCCCGCCGACTGACGGGGCTCAGTCGCCGTTGTGCTCCTCGACGATGGACAGGGCCTGGGAGAGGGCGGCGGTGAGGAACGCGGTGGCCTCGTGCTCGCACAGGTCCGAAAATCCCCGCCGCTCCAGGAACTGCCTGAGGGCCGGCACCAGCCGGGCGAGCTTGCGGGACATGTAGGAGAACAGGTCCCAGTAGGCCTCTTCGGCCGCCGGGTCGCCGGCCCCGGCCCGCTCCATCAGGGACAGGTAGCGCGCGTGCAGGTCCCGGTACTGGGCGTCGTGTTCGTGCTCCTCCTTGAGCTGGTCGATCAGGCCGGAGACGTCGGGATCTTCGAGGGCCTCCTGGGCCAGAAAGCTCATGTCCAGCAGGAGTTCGCTGAGCTCCTCGGTGGGGTGGCCCAGGTACAGTTCCGCCTGGTGCTGCTCGGCTCCGATCAGCCGGCGCAGCTCCCGGGTGAGCTCGTCGTCGGCCTTGGGCAGCTTCGGCGGCCGCGCCCGTGCCGGCGGTGCGGCGCGCTCGCGCACCGACACCCGACTGACCGCGTCCTGCCCCAGGCGGCGACGCACGTAGGCCATCACTTCCTGCTCATCCAGCGGGCGCGTGGATCGGAAGACCAGGGCCTGCCCGGTGTAGCCGCGGTACCGCCAGCCGTCGCTGGCCAGTTCCTCGACCCACCGGGCCACCTGCCGCAACCAGGGTCCGTGCACCGCCGCGCCCCGCAGCAGCGCCGCCACCACCGCCTTGGTCGAGCGCCCCCGCACCGTGAACTCGCCCGGGCGGTCGAACAGGCGGATGGCCAGCTCGGTGAAGGTCTGGTTGCGTCCCATCGAGTGATTTTAGTATAGCACGGACAGGAGACGGCGGGATCCGGACGGAAGTTCCGGGCGGGACGGCCGCATGGAGTACCTGGTGGAGCGGCAGGCGCGCGAGGCCCAGGAGGAGGCGACGCTGGCGCCCTACGCCACCCGCAGCGTCGGCGCCGCCCGACGCTACCACGAACCGCCGGACCGGTTCCGCACCGAGTTCCAGCGGGACCGGGACCGGGTGCTGCACTCCACGGCGTTCCGGCGCCTGCAGCACAAGACCCAGGTCTTCGTGGTCACCGAGGGCGACTTCTACCGCACGCGCCTGACCCACACCCTGGAGGTGAGCCAGATCGCCCGCAGCATCGCGGCGGCCCTGGGGTTGAACGTGGACCTGGTGGAGGCCATCGCCCTGGCCCACGACCTGGGCCACCCGCCCTTCGGCCACGCCGGCGAGCAGGAACTGCACGCGCTGATGGCGGACCACGGAGGATTCGAGCACAACCTGCAGTCCCTGCGGGTGGTGGACGAGCTGGAGGTGCGCTACGCCCACGCCCCGGGGTTGAACCTCACCTGGCCCGTCCGCCAGGGGATCGCCACCCACGCCACCATCTATGACGTGCCGGTGGTGCCGCCCGAGTTCGCGGGCCGGGCCCAGCCGTCGCTGGAGGCCCAGGTGGTGGACCTGGCCGACATGATCGCCTACTGCACCCACGACCTGGACGACGCGTTGCGCATCGGGCTGGCCGACGAGGACGACCTGGCGGCCAAGAACATCGAGCTGTGGGCCGACGCCGTGCGGGCCGCCGACGGGCTGGTGGCCCGGGCCGAGGCGGCCCGCACCCAGGTGGAGCTCACCCTGGAAGAGCCCCGGGGGGAGCGGGCGGCGGCGTTCCTGCCGCCGGGGTCGCGCAAGCGGGCGGACGTGCGCATCCGCGAGGCCATCCGGTGGATGATCGGCCGTCTGGTGGAAGATGCGGTGGTCACCACCGCCCGACGCATCGCGGCCCGCGGAGTGCGCTCGGCGGACCAGGCCATGGACCATCCGGACCGCCTGGTGACCCTCAGCGATCTGCTGCACCAGCAACTGCTGCAGCTGGCGGCCTACCTGCGGGACGTGGTGTACCTGCACCCCGACAAGCTGCAGATGGAGCAAAAGGCGCGGCGGGTGGTGCGCCGGCTGTTCGAGGCCTTCGTGGCGCAGCCCCGGCTGCTGCCGCGGGTGACCCAGGAGCGCCTGCAGCGGGCCGACGTATACCGGGTGGTCTGCGACTACATTGCGGGGATGACCGACCGGTTCGCCCTGGACGTCTACACCCGGCTGTTTGAGACGTCCGGTCTCAGCTTCGGCGGCGGGCCGCGGCCGTAGGCGCGGCGGCACCGCCCGCGCCGCGTTCCCTCTGGGAAGCGTCCGACGGCCGCGGTATGATGCCTGCGGACACTCTGGCGGGGAGGCGACGATGAACCCACGGGTAGTCGGCGCGCCCACCAGGCGCATCGAGGGGCGCGAGAAAGTCACCGGGGCGGCCCGGTACACCGAGGACCTGCGCCTGCCGGGGATGCTGCACGCGCGGCTGGTGCTCAGTCCCCACCCCCACGCCCGCATCCGGCGCATTCCCCGCGAGGTGGCCCTGGCCGTGCCCGGCGTGGAGGCGGTGGTGACCGAAGCCGATCTGCCGGCCGGCGTCGGCAGCCGCATGATGGCCCGGGACGAGGTCCGCTACGCCGGCCAGCCGGTGGCGGCGGTCCTGGCGGAGTCGGAGGCGGCGGCCGCCGACGGCGCCGAGCGGCTGGCCGCGGCGGTGGAGTACGAGGTCCTGCCGGCGGTGCTCACGCCGGAAGACGCAATGCGGGACGGCGCGCCGCTGGTGGCCCCCGAGGCTGAGGCCGAAGAGGACGACGAGGAGGCCGGCCACGCCACGCTGGCGGCCGAGGAGACCGCGGCGACCGCGCCCAGCAACGTGGCCACCCGCTACCGCTTCACGCGCGGGAACATCGAGGAGGGCTTCCGGCAGGCCGCGGTGGTCATCGAGCGGACCTACCGGACGTCCCGCCTGCACCAGGCCCACCTGGAGCCCCACGCCACCGCGGCCGCCGTGGACCCCGCCAGCGGGGTGGTCACGGTCTACAGCTCCACCCAGGGGTCGTTCTACGTGCGCGGGGAGGTGGCCGAGGCCCTGGGCGTGTCCGAGCAGCAGGTGAGGGTGGTGCCCATGACGGTGGGCGGGGGTTTCGGCGGCAAGATCTCCCTGCTGGAGCCGCTGGTGGCCGCCCTGGCCGTGGCGGTGCGCCGTCCGGTCCGCCTGGTCCTCACCCGGAGGGAGGACTTCCTGCTGAGCAACCCGGGCCCGGAGTGCACCATCTGGCTGCGCACGGGCGCCGCATCGGATGGCGCGCTCGTCGCCCTGCAGGCGCGCATCGTCTTCGACGCCGGCTGCCAGCCGGGAGCGCCGGCGTCCATCGCCGCCATCCTGCTGGGCGGTTACTACCGGGCGCCGCACCTGGACATCGAGTCCCTGGAAGTCCTTACCCATAAGGCCCCCAACGGGGCGTACCGCGCCCCCGGCGCGCCCCAGGCCACGTTTGCCATCGAGTCGCAGATGGACCTGATGGCGCAGGCGCTGGGGATGGATCCGGTGGAGTTCCGCCTGCGCAACGCCTCGCGGCCGGGCGACCCCATGCCCAACGGCCGTCCGTGGCCGCCCATGGGGCTGGATGAGGTGCTGCGGGCCCTGCGCGACCACCCGCGGTGGACCTCCCGGCCCCGGGAGCCCGGCACCGGCTACGGGGTGGCGGTGGGAGGCTGGCCGGGGGGTGTGGAGTCCGCCAGCGCCTGCGTGCGGGCCAATCCCGACGGCACCTTCCAGGTCATCACGGGAGCGGTGGACCTCACCGGGACCGCCACCACGTTCCGGGCGATTGCCGCCGAGGTGCTGGGGGTGGACCCCGACAGCGTCCGGGTCGTCACCGCCGACACCGACCACGCGCCCTACGCCGGCATGTCCGCCGGCAGCAAGACCACCTACACGGTGGGCGCGGCGGTCAAGATGGCCGCCGAAGACGCGCGCCGGCAGATCCTCAGCATCGCCGCCAGCGAGCTGGAAGCCCGCGTGGACGACCTGGAGATCGCCGACGGCCAGGTGCGGGTGCGGGGCACGCCACAGAAGGCCATCGCCCTGGCGGAGATCGCCCGCAAGAGCATGTCCTTCGGAGCCCGCTACGCTCCGATCTT
This sequence comes from Armatimonadota bacterium, assembly GCA_031081675.1. NCBI lineage: Bacteria > Bacillati > Armatimonadota > Armatimonadota bacterium. The sequence goes on along the minus strand of JAVHLZ010000025.1, from coordinate 16,058 downwards.
CGGCACCGGCTCCATCGCGGCTCCCCGCCCGTCGCCGGGTTTCGCCGCCCACCTGGCCCGGGTGCGTGTGGACGTGGAGACGGGACAGGTGCGGCTGCTGGACTACCTGGTGATCCAGGACGTGGGATTCCCCATCAACCCCGCGGCCGTGGAGGGCCAGATGCGCGGGGGGGCCGCCCAGGGCATCGGCTGGGGGCTGCTGGAGGCAATGATCTACGACAGGCAGGGCACGCTGCTGACCACCACGTTCGCCGACTACCCGATTCCTCGGGCCGCGGACGTGCCGCCCACCGACGTGGTGATGGTCCAGGTGCCATCGGAGGCCGGACCGTTCGGCGCCAAAGGCGTCGGCGAGCCGCCGGTGGTGCCGGGAGGGGCGGCCATCGCCAACGCCATCGCCGACGCCACCGGGGTGCGGATCTACGAGCTGCCCATCACTCCCGAGCGGCTGCTGCGGGCGCTGCGGGAGGCCGCCGGGCAGGAGCGGGACACCGGTCGGGGCGGCCTCAGATCCGGACGCTGAACACCACCGTCAGGTTGGCCGAACTGCTGATCAAGGTCAGCGACAGCTGCGGGCCGAAATCCTCTTCTTTGACGGCAATGACCGCCACCGAGTTCATGGGCACGAGGGCGACGGTGGTGCGCAGCGGCACCAGGTAGAAGATCCGCCCCCGCAGTTTGGCTCCTGCCGGGGTGTTCAGCCGTACCAGCTGGCCGGGCGGGATCCGGACGTCGGGCGCCGCAAAGGCCAGAAACGTCCCCCGGCTGTCCCGCAGGACCAGCAGGACGTAGCACCGCCCCGGCTGGATCACCACGCCGCCCACCACCAGGACGGCGGCCGGGCAGAAGAGCTCTCCGGGCTTGTAGGACTTGACCTTGATCGGTTTGGGCGGCCCGCCTTTGGGCGACGGGCCGGCCACGGCCGGCGAGCCCAACGCCAGGGCGATTGCCAGGACTGACGCGAGGATGCGTGCGGTCTTCATCCGGACCAGTCCTCCTCGGGTGCCTGTGGCGCCTGCCTATCTGTACGCGCGGCAGCCCCGCCGGGTTCCGCTCCCTCCTTACCCCTGGTCACGCGCGGGTAGACGGCGTGCCAGTGAGACTTCCGGTCGGCGCAGCCATGCGCCGCCGAGCACACCGGCCGCAGCCGCACCGGCGGCTGCCAGCAGGTAGGTGGTCTGAAGTCCGACCGCCCGGCCCACCAGCCCGCCGCCAATGGCTCCGGCGCCGATGCCCAGCTCCAGGAAGATGCCCATGGTGGCCAGGGCCCGTCCGCGCCCGCCTGCCCCCGAGAGGTCGGAGGCCAGCGCCAGCAGCGCGGGCTGGGCCACGCCCTGGCCCGCGCCGACCAGGAACGCGCCCGCCGCCAGCAGCCACCCGCCCGCGAGGCCGGAGACGGCCATGCCGGCCGCGACCAGCGCCAGCCCGGGGATGATGGCGGCCGCCCGGCCCACGCGATCGGAGATCCGCCGCAGAAGGATCTGGGAGGCCACCTGCCCGGCCGCGAAGGCGGTGAACGCCACGCCGGGATTGCCCAGGCCCCGGCGGACGGCGTGCACCGCCAGCAGGGCGAAGTTCACCCCGAAGCTGGCCATCAGGGCCATCAGGAGGACGCCGGGCAGCACCACGCCGCGGTGGAACATTCCTGCCGACGCGCGGGCGGGAGACGCCGCAGACGCGGCCGGCAGCGTCATCGCCAGCAGCGCCGCCGCGGCGCTGGCGGCCGCGCAGGCACCGAACAGGGACCGGTAGCCCGCCCGCGCGGCCATCGCCACGCCGGCGGCGGGCCCGATGCCCTGCCCCAGGCTGAGGGCCAGAGCCAGCACGCTGAGGGCTTCTCCCCGCCGGGGCGCCGGCGCCAGGACGACCGCCAGGAGCTGGGAGGCGGTGGACAGCAGCGCGATCCCCAGTCCCGACAGCACCCGGAAGCCGATGAGCGCCCCCACCGAGGACGATGCCGCGAAACCTGCCGCCGACGCCGCGAACAGGCAGCCGCTGATCACCAGGGCTCCCCGGGCGCCGCCGCGGTCCAGCCACACGCCGACCCAGGGCCGGGACACCAGCGAGGTGAGGGCGATGACGCCGCTGAGCAGGCCCACGGCCGCATCGTCGGCGCCGAGGCTGACCGCGTACAGGGGCAGGCCGGCGGTGGTCAGCTGGAAGCCCAGGTAGCCCAGCAGCGCCACCAGCCACAGGAGGGCAAACGTCCCGGAGAACCTTCCGGCGGGTGCCACCTCTGCCTGTAGTTGTCCGCCTCCGGCCAGCATCCTGCGCCAGCCGGCGGGAGAACCTGCCGGAGACCGCGAGCGTGCACGCTGCACTGGTCGCCGATGTGTGCCGCCGGCACCCCGCCATCACCGCCCACGCCTTCGCCACCCTCAGCCACCTCGCTCCCGGGCGCGTGATCCTGGGGCTTGGTGCAGGAGGGGGGGCCAGCCATTTCCCCTTGACCCTGGGGGACACGCCCGCGTCCCCGCAACCGTACCGGGATTCGCTTGTGGGCGACGTCCTCACGCTGGGAGCGGCTGCGGCCACCGGTTCCGGCGTCGCCCTGGCGGAGCGGTACCTGAGCGGAGCAGACGGAGCCACGGTGATGGGCGTGGCGGTGGTGGCCGGGGCGCTTCTGATCCTGCCGATCGCCTGGGTTCCGATGGTCGCCTTCCCCTGGGGGCGGGTATCCGCCCGGGCGTGGCTGGAGCTGTCCTACGCCGCCTTCTGCGCGGGGTCGCTCGGGTACATCCTGTGGTACCGCAACATCCCCCGGATCGGCGCGGTGCGGGGGTCCCTGTACGGATTTCTCATCCCCGTCATCGGAGTGCTCACGGCCATGGCGGCGCTGGGCGATCGGCTGACCCCGGTGCAGGGTCTGGGAGCGCTGTGCGTGCTGCTTGGGGTCGGCACGGCGCGGGGATGGCTCGGCCTCCTCGTCCGGCAGGCGCATGTCTCGCGGCAGGCGCCCGGGACCCACGCCGGGTCGGACCGGCGGCGCCGCCCGTCCAGACCTCCCGGCTGCTGACGCGAAAGAGGTCCGCAGGGTGCGGGTCGCGATGACGTGTGTTTCCGGCCGCCGCCCGACGCCGTTCCTGCAGGAGCTCGCGCCGATCCCGGCTGTCAGTGGCCGTGGGCGTGGCCGGTGTGCTGTGCGTACTTCTCGGGTTCCTTGTCAAAGGCTGCCTTGCAGCCGCTCGAACAGAAATAAAAGGTCTGACCGCGATACACGGACGTCCCGGCCGCCTTGCGCTCGTCCACCTGCATGCCGCAGACCGGATCGGTTGCCACGGGTATCACTCCCTTCGAGGTTACGTGACCGTCAGCGTGCCCTTCATGTCCGCCCCGTAGTGGCCGGGCATGTGGCAGGCGAACCCGGACGTGCCTGTCTTCTTCGCCGCGAACCTGATGCTCACCGTCTGCTCAGGATCGACCGCCACCCGCTCCAGGCAGGACGTTGCGGACGGCTTCATGTCCGGATAGGTGACCTCTACGGAGCCACCCCATCATTTCAGCAGGTGGGCTCGTGAAATCCCTCGGACGTTGTGACCCCTGACATCATTCTCTGTCGGAAGCCATATGGCTGACCATGTCTCCAAACAGCCCGCCGGACGCCAGAGGATGCTGCGGGCTCATACTCGCGATGTGCTCGCCGAATTCCGGGCCTGGATCAGGACAGAAACGGAAGAGCAGGTCGTGCCCCGCTGCTTCCGATCCGACGGTGGAGCCCTGACACAAGACGCGAAGACTCCAAACTTGCTTCTCGAACGACGGATCACCTACAATGTCACACGACGGGGACGTAGCTCAGCGGGAGAGCACCTGGTTTGCAACCAGGGGGTCGGGGGTTCGAATCCCCTCGTCTCCACCAGAGACTGCGAGAGGTTGCCGCCGGACGCCCGTGTCCCTCCTCCCGGGAGGGATTCAAAACGTCACCACCATCGTCACCCGGGCCGTCACCGTGATCAGCCCCGGCTCGATCGGCACCAGGGCCTGACCCGGCGCGGGGGCCACGCGCTCCAGCGACCGCACCTCCACCCCCGCCGACTCTTCGACGATCCGCTCGACGCCCGCGATCTGCAGGCCCGCGGCGGCGGCGATGGCCTCGGCGGCCTCCCGCGCCTCCCGCACCGCCAGGGCCAGGGCCTCCCGCCGGGCCGCGGAGGGATCCCTCAAGCCCCACGTCACTCCCGCCACCTGATTCATGCCGGCCCGGACCGCGTCGTCGATCACGGGACCCACCAGGCTCAGGTCGGTGAGCGTCACCGTCACCGCGTAGATGGCCCGGTATCCCGCCACCTGGGGCGCGCCGTCGCGGGGCGTGCTGAACACCGGGTAGACCTGGACGCCCGACGTGCGGATCATCTGGCGGCGGATCCCCAGCTGGTGTAGCCGCCGCAGGGTCTGGTCGGCAATCCGCGCGACTTCCCGACTCGCCTCGACCGCCGTCGCGCGCTGCACCTGCACTGCCACGACGACCGCGGCTTCGGTGGGCGCCACCTGCACCCGCCCCGTGCCCTGGGTGACGATCTGCCGGCGCCCCGGCTCCGGCGCCTGTGCCCTCGCCGGCAGCAAAGCCGCGGCCAGCAGGACCGCGAGGATTCCCGGACCGTAGCGCATGGTCCACCCCATTCCGGCGGCGTCTGCACCGCGTGGCCTTGCCTGTGTCATGCCCGCCGGGCGGCCGCCGCGGACACGGGCCCCGGGCAGTGCCGCCTCAACTGGCACTTGTGTTTTGCCCGGCCCCATGAGATACTGGGCAGGCGTTACAGAACCGGAATGGCTCTGTGATAGCCCAGGATAAAGGCGGGAGATCGATGGCAACAGGGACCGTCAAGTGGTTCAACAGCGAGAAGGGGTACGGTTTCATCACCCCCGAAGACGGCGGCAAGGACGTCTTCGTGCACTTCTCCGGCATCGACGGCGCAGGGTACCGGTCGCTGGTCGAGGGGCAGAAGGTCGAGTACACCGTGACCCAGGGCCAGAAGGGTCCGCAGGCCACGGGCGTGCGGCCCATCGGCTAGCGAGGCATCTCGCACGCAGGCGGACCGGGGCCCGGCCATTGGCCGGGCCCCGGCGCTATCCTGGCGGTCGCCAGGGAAGCTCGTCGCCGACGTCCAACACCTGCAGTGTCCCATGGAACGTCCCCGCGTCCTGCTCACCGAGCCCATCCACCCCGACGGCCTGGCCCTGCTGCAGCAGTCCGCCGATGTCACCGTCCTGCCCGCTCCCGAACCCGAGGCAGTGCGCGCGGCCCTCGCCGACGCCGACGCGGTGATCGTCCGCCTGGTCCGCCTGAGAGCAGAGGAAATCGACGCCGCCCCGCGCCTGCGGGTCATCGGCCGCCACGGCGTGGGTGTGGACAATGTGGACCTGGCTGCCGCCACCCGGCGGCGGATCCCGGTGGTCTACACTCCGGGCGCCAACGCCGTGTCGGTGGCGGAGCACACCTTGGCGCTGCTGCTGGCCGTGGCCAGGCGCCTGGTGGACCTGGATCGGGCGGTGCGCGAGGGACGCTGGCAGGCCCGCGACGAGATCTGGGGCATCGAGCTGGCAGGGCGCACCGCCGGCGTCGTCGGCGTGGGGGCGGTGGGCCGCGAGGTGGCGCGGCGCTGCCGGGCGCTGGGCATGCGGGTGCTGGGCTACGATCCCTACGTCGCCGAGATGCCGGAGGGTGTGGAGCGGGCGGAGTCCCTCGACGACCTGCTGAGGCAGTGCGACGTGGTGAGCCTTCACGTGCCGCTCAGGCCGGACACCCGGCACCTGATCGGCCGGCGGGAGCTGGCGATCCTGCGGCCCGGGTCGGTGCTGATCAACACGAGCCGGGGCGCAGTCGTGGACGAAGGGGCGCTGGCGGAGGCGCTGGCCGACGGTCGCCTGGCCGGGGCCGGGCTGGACGTCTTCGGCACCGAGCCGCCGCCTCCCGATCACCCGCTGCTGCGGGCGCCCCGCGCGGTTCTGACCCCCCACGCGGCATCCCACACCAGCGAGGCGCTGCGCCGCATGGCCGTGGCCGTGGCCGAGCAGGTCCTGGACGCCCTGGCCGGCCGGAGGCCCCCCTACGTGGCCAATCCCGAGGTCTACCAGACGTCCTGATCCGTGGTGTCGCCAGTCACATCCACACGAGGAGGGTCCCATGCTCGTCAACAAGGTGAAGCAGTTGCTCGCGGACGGCCGCCCGGCCATCGGCCAGTGGGTGAGCCTGCCCTCGCCGCAGGTGGCCGAGATCCTGGCGCTGGCCGGGATGGACTGGCTGGTGATCGACGCCGAGCACGGGCCGGCCGACTGGGAGACGGTGGAGGACATCGTCCGAGCCCTGGACGGGACCGGTGTGACCCCGCTGGTCCGCGTGCCGGCCAACGACCCCGCCCTCATCAAGAGGGCGCTGGACCGGGGAGCCCTGGGGGTGGTGGTGCCTCTGGTACACACTGCGTCCCAGGCCCAGGCCGCCGTGGCGGCCGCCCGTTTCCCCCCCGAGGGCATCCGGGGCGTCGCCGGCACCCGCGCCAGCCGCTACGGCCGCGACCTGCCCCAGTACCTGGCCGAGTGGAACCGGCAGGTACTGGTGGCGTGTCAGGTGGAGACCCCCGAGGCCGTCCGGCAGGCCGAGGCCATCGCCGCGGTCCCCGGAGTGGATGTGCTCTTCGTCGGCCCCAGCGACCTGTCGGCGAACCTCGGCTGCTTCCGCCAGTTCGACCATCCGGAGTTCGTGGCGGCTCTGGAGCGCATCCTGGCAGCCGCCCGGGCCCACGGCAAGGTCGCCGGAATCATGGCCGGCGGGGCCGAGGACGCCCTGGCGCGGATCGACCAGGGATTCCGCTTCGTCTCCGTGGGCTCGGATACCCGGATGCTCGCCTCCGCCGCGGCCTCCGCCCACGACCGGGTGCGGGCCGGTCTGGCCGAGCGCGGATGGTGATCCGCTGCGCACAGGAGCCGGTCTGTCCGGCGGCGGCCCGCTGGGGTACGCTGGGTGTGGGAGCGGCGCTGGCCGGGCGGGCCTGAGCGACTGCACTTATCCGTCCGGTGATCGGCTCCGCGCTGGCTGGGCCGCCGCATCCCGCACACGTCTGGTGAGCGGGGGCCGGCGATGCGTCCTCTGACGGGCGAAGCGTTGCTGGCGGGGGCGGAGGCCGCTCTGGCGGTGCTGCGCCGGGTGAGGGAGAGCCTGGACGCCCTCAACGTCTTCCCGGTGGCCGACCACGACACGGGCACCAACATGGCCCTGACCCTGGAGGCGGCCGTGGCCGAGGCGCGGGGAGTGCCGGCGGAGCTCAACGACGTCAGCCACGCCCTCGCCCGGGGCGCGTTCCGCTCCGCCCGCGGGAGTTCCGGAGTCCTGCTGGCGGAGTTCCTGCGCGGGCTGGCGGAGGGATTTGCGGGCGTGACGGCCGCGGGAGCCCACGTCATCCGCGACGCCCTGCGCCGGGCCGCCCACCGGGCGCGGCGGGCGGTTGCCCATCCCGTGGAGGGGACGTTCCTGACGGTGGCCGACGCCGCCGCCGCAGGCGCGGAGGGCGCCACCGCCCCGGAGGCGCTGCGCGGCGCCACCGCGGCGGCCCGGGTCGCTCTGGCCCACACTCCCGACCAGCTGGAGGTGCTGCGGACCGCCGGGGTGGTAGACGCCGGCGCCGCCGGGCTGGTGGTGTTCCTGCAGGCCCTCGCCACCGCCATGGAGCCGGGGGCGGAAGAACCTCTGCCCCTGGCCGCGCCGGCGACGGCGGCGGCCCCGGCGGCGCCCCAGGCGGTCCGGCCCGTCTACTGCACCCAGGTGGTGGTGCGGGCCGGCCATGCGGCGGTCTCTCCGGCAGCCCTGCGCCACCTGGGAGATGCGGTGATCGTCGCCGAGCAGGAAGGCCTGGTCCGGATCCACCTGCACACCGCCTCCCCGGAGGTGGCGGTGCGGGAACTGGGCGCCCTGGGAGCCGTAGAAGAGTTTACCGTCACCCGGGTCCGGTCGGCCTGAGTCAATCGGACAGGCCCAGCCACGCCACCCCCAGCACCCCCGGTCCGGTGTGGGCCGCCATCACCGGGGTGAAGGGGACCACCCACAGCTCATCGGGGCGCACGTCATCCCGCAGCTTCGCCGCCAGCAGGTCGGCCTCCAGCGGCGCGTCCGCGTGCGTGACCGCCACCAGCAGCCGGCGCGTCCGGGAGCGGTCCCGCCGGGGACCGGCTACCAGGCGCCTGCGGACGCCCTCCAGGGTGCGGGCCACCCCGGCGGGACGGATGGTGCCTCCAGCGAGGCTGAACAGCGGCTTCACCCCCGCCCGGTCAGCGAGCGTCCCGGCAAGACCGGGGACCCGTCCGCTGCGCACGAGGTGGCGCAGGTCGGGGACGGCCGCCACCAGGCGTGCCCGGAAGCGGGCCCCCTCCAGCCACCGCAGAACCTGCGCGGTGGTCTCTCCGGCCCGCAGCCGGCGCGCGGTCTCTACCACCAGCAGGCCTTCGGCGGCGGCGGCGGTGCGGGTGTCCACCACGTGCACCGGGACGGGCGAGTCGGCCGCCGCCAGGTGCGCGTTCTGCCACGAACCCGACAGGCCCGCGTGCAGGGCCAGCACCACGATCTCCGCCGCCCCGCGCGCGGCGGCGGCCCGGTAGGCGTCCAGAAAGTCCGCCGGCGAAGGAGCCGACGTGGTGGGGTACGGAGGGCCCTCCCGCAGCCACCCGTCGAACTGCTCCGGCGTCACGTCCACGCCGTCGCGATAGCTGCGCCCCCTGTGGACGATCCACACGGGAACGATGCCGATCTCCAGCTCCCGGCAGAGATCGGGAGGGACTCCTCCGGTACTCTCGGTGAGAACTGCGACGGGCGGAGGCATGGCCCGCCTCAGGGGTGGGCGGCCCCCAGGCGCGCCTTCAGCCGGGTGTACAGCCAGGGCAGCTGGCGGACGCCCACGACGGCGGAGATGCAGGTGGCCGCCAGCAGGGCCTGCGGATCACCCTCCCGGGCGAGCCCGAGCAGCATCAGGGGGAGGGCCACGATTCCCACGGTCGGCACCCACCGGGTCAGCAGCCCGGCCAGGCCGCCGACCAGGAAGCAGATCAGGAACACCTGCGGGTGGATGACCGCCAAGGCACCGGCCGCGGGCCCCAGCCCACGCCCGCCCCGGAACCGGAAGTACACCGGCCAGTTATGGCCCACCACCGCCGATGTGGCGATGAAGGCATAGGAGAGGGGAGAGGACGCATACCGACCCGCCAGCCAGGCCGCCAGAGCCCCTTTGGCCATGTCGAGGGCGATCACCGGGATGGCGGTCCGGGGGCCCAGCAGGCGCCAGGTCCCCGCGCCGCCGGGATTGTCATGCAGGTCGGCGGCGCTGGCGCCCCGCAGGCGGCGCACCGCGATCTCCCCGGGCAGGACGCTGCCCGCCAGGTAGCCCGCCAGGGCCGCGGCCAGGTCGGCAGTCATCGTGGTCACCCCCGCCCCCAGCATAGGGGACCGGCCGGCGGGGAGGAAGGGCGGCGGGGGCGGAGAAACGCACCCGTCAAGATCCCACCATGGAAGCCTACGAGGCGGTCAGGCAGCGCCTGGCCTCCGGACAGACCGTCCTGCTGGACGGCGGGATCGGCTCCGAACTGGTCCGCCGGGGCGTCCGGTGGCGGTGGCACGGTCTGAGGACCGACCCCGACGCCGTGCGGGCGGTGCATGAGGACTATGTGCGGGCCGGCGCCGACGTCATCCGCACCAACACCTTCCAGCTCAACCGGCGGACCTACCTGAACGTCTTCCGCGACCGGGACCACATGCGGCGCATCGGCGCGCCCGACCTGGACCGTCGCGCCATCGACCTGGTCCGCCGGGCGCTGCGGCTGGCCCGGCAGGCGGCAGACGCGGGAGGCCGGCGCCCGGCCGTGGCGGGGGTGCTGTCCCCGTTGAACCACTGCTTCCGGCCCGACCTGGTCCCTCCGGACGACGAGGCCGAATCGGAACATCGGGAGCTGGCGGAGGTCATGGCCGGCGAAGGCGTCGACCTGTTCGTGCTGGAGTCCATGAACACGCTGCGGGAGGCGCTGGTCGCTCTGCGGGCCGCCCGGACGACCGGCCGCCCGGTGTGGGTGAGCTTTGTCCTGGGCCCCGACGGCCGCGTTCTGGGAGGGGAGGACCTCGCGGGTGCTGCCGCCGCGGTGGCCGCCGAGGGGGCCGAGGCGGTCCTGGTCAACTGCGTGCCCCCCGATGACGTCGCCCGGGCGCTAGCGGCCCTGCGGCGGGCGGGGTCGGTGCCCGCGGGCGGATTCGCCCACATCGGGCGGTTCGACCCGCCCAGCTGGAAGTTCGAATTCTTCCCCCAGTTCACGGGCACCGACGAGTGGCCGCCGGCCCGCTACGCCGCTGCCGCCGACATCTGGCGGAGGGCGGGGGCGCGGATTATCGGGGGATGCTGCGGGACCACGCCGGCCCACATCGCCGCGCTGCGCCGGATCCTGGACGCGGAGGTGGCCCGCTGACCCGATGAGTGCCTACGACGCCATCCGGGAGCGACTGGAGAAGGGCCAGGTGGTGGTCCTGGACGGGGCCATCGGCACCGAGATCCTCCGCCGGGACCTGTCGTGGGCGGACCATCAGGTGATGAGCCACCCCGACAAGATCCGCGCCATCCACGAAGACTACATCCGGGCCGGCGCCGACGTCATCACCACCAACACCTTTCAGCTCACCCGCCGCAGCTTCGCCGGCCACTTCCGCGACCTGGACCACATGCGCCACATCGGCGCCCGGGACCTGGACGTGCGCTGGGCCCAGGCCCTGCGGGCGGCGGTGGCCCTGGCCCGCACCGCCCGGGCCGCTGCGGCCGGGGGGCGGCCGGTGGCCATCGCGGGGTCGGTGACCACCCTGGAGTGGTGCTTCCGCCCCGACCTGGCGCCGCCCCCGGACCAGGCCCGCCGGGAGTACCGGGAGGTCGTGGACGTGCTGGCCGACGCCGGCGTGGACCTGATCCTGCTGGAGACCGTCAACAGCGTCGGCGAGGCCCGCGTGGCCCTGGAGGCGGTCCGCGAGCGCGGCCTGCCGGCGTGGGTGAGTTTCGTGTGCGACGAGCGGGGCCGGCTGTTCACCGGTGAGACCTTCGCCGACGCGGTGGCCGCCCTCAGCCCCCTGCAGCCCGACGCCCTCCTGGTGAACTGCGCGCCTCCCCCCGACGCCACCGCGGGGCTGCGGGAGCTGGCGGCCCACCGCCGCCAGCCGGTGGGCCTGTACCCCCACATCGGCCGGTTCGACCCGCCCGAGTGGATGTTCACCGACGAGTATCCCCCGCCGGTGTATCTGGAGTGGGCGCGGCGGTGGGTGGAGATGGGTGCCCGGATCGTCGGAGGCTGTTGCGGGACGACTCCGGAGCACATCGCGCTGATCAGCGCGCACCTCCGGGGTCCAGAGAGCCGGTGAGGAGGGGAGACCATGAGGCGGCCGATGGTAGCCGCTGTGGTGGCGCTGGTGGTCGGCCTGGCTGGGCTGCCCGCGGGCGGGGCCGCCCCCCGGGACCTGCTGGACGAGGTCCTGGCGCGGGGCTTTCTGTTCGTCTCCACGGATCCCAACTACGCCCCCCAGAGCTTCATCAACGCCCGCGGCGAGATGGACGGATTTGACGTGGACGTGGCCAAGGAGGTGGCCCGGCGCCTGGGCGTCCGGGTGCAGTTCGTCACGCCGGCGTGGGAGGCCATCGTCAGCGGACGCTGGGGCGGCCGGTGGGATGTCAGCATCGGCAGCATGACCATCACCGAGGACCGCCAGAAGGTGCTGCACTTCACCCCACCGTACTACTTCACCCCCGCCCAGTTCGCCGTCCACAAGGCCAACACCCGGTTTCGCGCCGTGACCGACCTGGCCGGCCGGCGGGTGGGCGTGTGCGGCGGGTGCACCTACGAGCTCTACCTGCGGGGCACCCTCAGGCTGGTCGGCGAGACGGTGGAGTTCAAGGTCAGAAACGCCGTCATCCGCACCTACGAGACCGACGCCGACGCCATCCAGGATCTGGCCCTGGGCGACGGCGTGCGGCTGGACGCTGTCCTGTCGGCCCTGCCCACCCTGGTGTTCGCCATCAAGCGCGGGGTGCCCATCCGGCTGCTGGGCGACCCGGTGTACTACGAGCACCTGGCGTTCGCGGTGGACCGCCACTCCCTGCGCGATCCCACCCGCTTCGTGCAACGGCTGGGCGAGATCGTGCGGGCCATGCACGCCGACGGGACGCTGACGCGGCTGTCCCTGAAGTGGTACGGGGTGGACCTGACCAAGAAGAAGTAGCATCCGTCGCGGCGGTCCGGGGAGGGACCAACCATGGCCCACGCCGGTGAGGCGGCGGCCATCGAGCAGGCGGTCAGCCGTCGGCTGGCCGCCTTTGCGCGGGCGCAGCAGATCAGGCTGGTCCTGGTGTGGCTGGCCCTGGCGGTGGCCCTGGGCGGGCTGTTTGCCCGCTTTCGGTTCGACTACGGCTTCATGGTGGGGTGGGCGGCGTTTCTGGCCCGCGGGGTCCCCATCACCGTCGGCGTGTCGGTGGTCTCCATCGCCCTGGCTCTGGTCCTGGGACTGGTGGCCGCCCTGGGGCGGCTGTCGGGGAATCCGGTCGCCCACGGAGTGGCGACATTCTACACGTCGTTCATCCGCGGCACCCCCCTGCTGGTCCAGGTCTACCTGATCTACCTGGGGCTGCCCCAGCTGGGCATCGTCCTGGACGCCATTCCCTCGGGCGTGGCCGCCCTCAGCATCAACTACGGCGCCTACATCGCCGAGATCATCCGGGCCGGGATCCTCTCGGTGGGCCGCGGGCAGGTGGAGGCGGCCCTGTCGCTGGGCATGACCCGGGGCCAGGTGATGCGGCGCATCGTCCTGCCCCAGGCCCTGCGGGTGGTCGTCCCGCCGGTGGGCAACGAGTTCGTCGCCATGCTGAAGGACTCGGCCCTGGTGTCGGTGATGGGGGTGTGGGAACTGACCTTCCGGGCCACCAAGGTCGGCCGCCAGTACTTCCGGTCCCTGGAGATGCTGGTGTTCGCCGCGGCCATCTACTGGGGCCTGACCATCCTGTTCTCGGCGCTGCAGTCCCGGGTGGAGGGCCGCCTGGCCCGCGCCTATGAACGGTGAGCCCATCATCCAGGTGCGCGGCCTGCACAAGTTCTACGGCCGGCTGCACGTCCTGCGGGGCGTCAGCCTGGACGTCCGCCAGGGCGAGGTGGTGGTCATCATCGGCCGCAGCGGCGCCGGCAAGAGCACCTTCCTGCGCTGCCTCAACCACCTGGAAGAACCCTCGGCCGGCACGGTGGTGATAGACGGCATCGCGCTGCCGTCGGGCGAGCGGACGGCCCGCGCGTGGCCCCAGGTGCGCCAGGTCCGCATGCGGGTGGGGATGGTCTTCCAGGAGTTCAACCTGTTCGCCCACATGACCGCGCTGGAGAACGTCATCGAGGGACCGCTGACGGTGCGGGGGATGTCCCGCGACCAGGCGGTGGCCCTGGGGGAGCGGCTGCTGGCCAAGGTGGGGCTGTTGGACAAGCGGGACGTCTACCCGGCGCGGCTGTCGGGCGGACAGAAGCAGCGGGTGGCCATCGCCCGGGCGCTGGCCATGGAACCCAAGATCATGCTGTTCGACGAGCCCACCTCCGCCCTGGACCCGGAACTGATCGGCGAGGTGCTGGCGGTGATGCGGGACCTGGCCCGGGAGGGGATGACCATGGTGGTGGTCACCCACGAGATGGGGTTCGCCCGGGAGGCGGCCCACCGGGTGATCTTCATGGACGCCGGGGAGTTCGTTGAGGAGGGGGCGCCCGCGCAGATCTTCCGCGACGCCCGGGATGCCCGCACCCGTCAGTTTCTGGCCCACGTCCTCTGACCGCTCACGAAGGCGGCTCCGCCGGGAAGCTGCCGTCGGCTGGGCGGTCCGGCCAGACAGGGCGCGGGCGGGTGTCGGTCAGGGCGCGACCTGGATCCGGCCCTCCACCTGAGGGGCGACGGTCTGCATCCGCTGCAAGGCCTCGATGACCGCCGTGGCCATCACCGGACCGCTGGCGGGGCTGACCAGGACCTCGGCGTCGCGGAGCATGCTGTAGCCGTCCCCGCCGTTGAGCATGAAGTCGTTGGTGGCCACCGTGTACGTGGCCTGGGGATCCAGGGGCCGGCCGTCCACCGTCACCTCCAGGATGCGCTGGCCCGGGGGTCGGCCGGGGCTGAAGGTGTACCGCAGGCCGGAGACCTGGGGGAAGCGCCCGGAGAGGTTCTCCACCTGACTGACACCGTTTTCCAGCGCGGCCCGCAGGGTGGCGCCGGTGATCCGGATCTTCACCACGATGTTCCCGAACGGCAGCCATGCCAGGACGTCCCTGCGGGTGATGGGGCCGGCGGGGAACAGGGCGTTGGTGCGAATCCCCCCGCCGTTGGTGATGGCCACATCGGCGCCCACCGCCGCCCGCATGATGTCGGCGATCAGGTTGCCCAGGTTGCTTTCCCGGGCCCGCACGGTGGCGTTGCGAGCGTCCAGGGGCACCTGGGTGCGGGCCACCACCACGTCCAGTTCGCGGGACAGCCGTGCCGCGTACTGCTGTACCAGGGCGGCCATGGCCGGGTCCGGAGGGATCTGGTCGGTGATGGGGATGAGCTCGTCGGTGACGTTCAGGGTGGCGCCGTCGGGGGCGACCGTGAGCCGGATGACTCCCAGGTAGCGGGCGTCGGAGCCGGCCTTGCGGATGAGGGTGCCGTCCACCATCGCCCGCAGGGGTTCGTGCTCGTGGCCGCCGACGATCACGGCGATGCCGGGTACGGCCCGCGCCACGGCCTGGTCGGTGGCCATGGAGACATGGGTAAGGCCGATCACCACCCGGGCCCCGCGGCGGCGCAGCAGGGGCACGGCCGCCCGGGCCGCGCCCATCTCGTCCAGGAAGAGAATGTCGGGGCCCGGGGAGGAGGCGATGGCGGTCTCGGTGGTCAGCAGGCCGAAGATTCCCACCGGGATGCCGCGAACCGTCCGCGTGAGGACCAGGTGGGTGCCCGGCAGGCGGGAGAAGTCCCGCCGCAGCACGTTGGTGACGACCCAGGGGAACCGGGACTCGGCCAGGCGCTGCTGCAGGACCTGAGGGCCGTAGTCGAACTCGTGGTTGCCCGGCGTGGCGGCGTCCACCCCCAGGCGGTTGAATCCGTCGATGAGCTGGGCGCCTTTGAAGACTGACGACTCCACCGACGGCGAGATGAGGTCACCGGCAAACAGCAGCATCGCCTCGGGGTCGGTCTGGCGGACCCTCTTGACCACCGTGGCCAGGCGGTCGAGCCCGCCCGCCTTGCCCTGGTCGACGGCGCCCAGCTGATAGTCGTCGTTGAAGTGCAGCAGGGTGAGCGTGACGGGCGCCGCGCCCAGGGCCGGAGAGGCCAGCAAGGCCAATGCGGCCAGCAATGCATACCAGCGGCGCATGGGAGTCCTCCTGAGCAGGCGTCCGGGGACAGGTTTCCGGGCGAGGACCAGGCCTCCTGCTGGTCTGGACATCCGGGACGACCGCCGGCCGGGGTCCGCGGTGCCGACCAGATACATCGAGGGCCTCGTCCTCGTGGACCGGACTCCGCCCCCGACCGGAGAGACCTCTCCGAAAATGGTACGCCGGGCGGCGGAAGCCGCCCGGCAGCGCTCACGCCACCCGCTGCGGCTCAGCGGGCTCGGGCGGGACGTCGGTGTCGGTGAGGGCGCGGCCCGACGGATACGCCTGGGCCCGGATTCCCGCCTGGCGCAACAGCCTCTCCACGGCGGCCGTGGCGGCGGCGCTGTCATCCGCCCACACCGCAAACTTGGCCTGCAGCAGG
Source organism: Armatimonadota bacterium (assembly GCA_031081675.1). Lineage (NCBI taxonomy): Bacteria > Bacillati > Armatimonadota > Armatimonadota bacterium. The sequence goes on along the minus strand of JAVHLZ010000025.1, from coordinate 304 downwards.
TAGCGCCCGTGCCGGCAGATGGCGGGCGGGTGGAGGGTGGCCCTCACGACCGAGGGATGGTCGCGGCGGGCATCTTCAATCTGCTGACGCAGGCGTGCCGTCTCCCCGTCGGTCGGCAGGCCGGCCAGCTCGCATTCGGCGACGACTTCGTACGGTCGGCGCGCCATAGGCCTCACACCTCCCCTCCAGGGGCGTCACACAACTTCGGGGGATTATCCGGGGAATATCCTAGCAGACTTTTTGGCCCGCGGAGGGCGGGCACCTTCGGGCCGGTGGTTCGCTCAAGGAGGCAGGAATTTCGATC
>JAVHLZ010000024.1 GCA_031081675.1 Armatimonadota bacterium | reverse complement strand
GGGGGGACGGACCGGAGGGCGGAGTGAGCCTGGGGCAGAGGATCCGGGAGGCGCGCCGGCGGCGGGGGATGACCCTGCGGGACCTCGCGGGAGGCACCCTGTCGGTGAGCCTGATCAGCATGGTGGAGCACGACCGGGTGCGGCCGTCCCTGAAGACGTTGCGGGTGCTGGCGCGACGCCTGGGAGTTCCGGTGCGGGCACTGCTGGACGACGACCCCGCCGAGGCGGTCGAGCTACAGGTGCGCCTGGGAGAGGGCTTGCTGCGCCAGCACCGCTTCGCCGAGGCGCGGGACGTCCTGGCCCGGATTCCGGAAAGGTCGCTCGAGTCCGCGGCCCTGCGGGCGCGCCGGGCCCTGGGAGTGGGTCAGGCGTACGCCGGCCTGCGGCGGTTCCGGGAGGCCGCCCGCCACCTCCGCAAGGCCGCGACCCTGGCCGAGGCGCTGGGCGACGTGGACCTGATGGCGGCCGCGGCCAACGCCCTGGGGTTCGCGGCGCTGCGGGCCCGCCGGTTCGCCCTCGCCCGGGAGATCCTGCAGGGGGCTGTGGACACCCTGCGGCGATCCGGCCACACCCGGACCGACGTGTACGGCAAGCTTCTGGCCAACCTTGGCCGGGCCTATCTGGAACTGGGGCTGCCCGTCCAGGCTGAGGAGTTCTTCCGCCAGGCCGCCGATGTGCTGGACCCGGCGGCCGACCCGTACCATCTGGGACTGCTGTACTTCAACCTGGGCATCGCCTGCGAGCGGCAGCAGAACTTCGAGCAGGCGCGGGACTATCTGGACCGGGCTGCCCACCTGTTCACCCTGCACGAGAACGTCCGCCTGCTGGGCGCGGTGCGGCGGAGCGTGGGGATGCTGCTGCTGGAGCAGGGGCACCTGGAGCGGGCCCGGGCGGCCCTGGAGGACAGCCTGCGCCTGGCCCGGCAGAGCGGGGACGATGAGGGGGTGGCGCAGACCCTGGTGGAGCTGGCCCGCCTGCACGCCCGGGCGGGCGAGCCCGAGGCCGCCCGCCGATCCGCGGCGGAAGCCCGGGACCTGGCCGCCCGGATGGACGATCCCGCCGAACAGGCGAGAGCGCTGGCCGCCGAGGCGGACGCCCTGGCCGCGCAGGGCCAGGTGGAGGAGGCGGTCCGCCGCTACCAGGAGGCCGCGGAGGCGTTCGCAAGACTCCAGATGGACGGCGAGTATCGCCGGATCTGCCGCGACCTGGGCTTTGTCCTGATGCGGGATGGGCGGCGCGAACAGGCCGCCGAGTGGTTCGCCCGCGCCTTTCAAGGACCGGCTCCGGCGGCCCGGGAGCGCCGGGAGGCGCGGTGATGGCAGGCCGCGGACCTGCGGTGGACGATCTGCCCCGGCGGGTGCGGTCGCTGGTCCCGCTGGCCCCGGATCGTCCCCTCCGAAAAGTGCGGGCGGGCGGGGGGACGGTGGAAGTCCTGTGCGAGGTGGAGGTGGACGGGTCGCGGTACGTCCTCTCGCGGATCACGCCCGCCCCGGCGGGCGTCACCCTCAGCCCCCGCGAGCGGCAGATCGCGGCATTGGTGGCCCGGGGCCTGCCGACCAAGGCGATTGCCGCGGCCCTCTCCATCAGCGCGTGGACGGTGGCCACGCATCTGCGCCGGATCTACCACCGCCTGGGAGTCGGGTCCCGCGCCGCCATGGTCGCGCGGCTGCTCGAGGACGGGGTTCTGACGCTGGAGCGCTGACGCGGTGGATCGCGGCGGCGTGAGCCCCGCAGGCCGGGCTGTCAGTGCACCCGCTGCTCAGAGCCTCCGGGCAGGTCGCAGTACCAGGCCGCCAGCCGGGCAAAGGTCAGCAGGGGCGCCAACGCGGCCCGGACGGAGGCGGCGATACGCTCCGGGTCCGCCAGCCCGCTCCGGGTCAGCAGCTGCCATCGCGCCTCCACCACCGCCCCCAGCTGCAGGGCCAGTTCGGTGGTGATTGCCCCGGCATCCGCCAGGGGCAGGAACACCTGCCAGCGCCGGCTGGGCCGCGGGATCTCCCACAGGCTGAGCGCGGCCTTGGCGATGCCGGTGGCGGCTCCCGCGGCGTTGCTGAACCACCCGATGATGTGTCCCAGCTGGTCGGGATCCTCGCCGGCCTCTCCGGCATCCCGCGTCGCCGGCTCCAGGACTGCGGCCGCGGTGAGGATCCGGGCCAGCCGCCACCCGATGCGCAGGGGATCCAGCGGGCGGGCGGGCCGGGCCAGGCGCGGCGCCGCGTCGGTGGCGCCCAGGGCCCGGGCCTGAACGATGGCGTCCCGGGCGTCCTGGAGCATTGCGGCCCGCTCCTGTTCCACCCGCGCCCCGGCGCGGGCCGCAAACGCGCGCACCGCCGCGGGATCGTGCACCACCAGCGGGTGGGCGCTGGCCAGGATCTCGTAGATGACCGGCAGGACGTGGGTGTTGAGCGCGAAGGGCATCAGGATGCCCGGCGCGTCCTGCAGGGGATTGGCGCCGGCCAGGCGTTCCAGGTAGTCGTCGATGGCCTGCTCGTCGGCGGGCTCGGGGAACAGCAGGGCGATCTCGATATCGCTGTCGGGCCAGGTGCGCTCATCGGCGTAGGTGCCGTAGAGGTAGACGGCAGCCACCTCCCGTTCCCGGGAGAAGAAATCGCGCAACGCGGCAAACGCCGTCACGCCTCCATGGTACTACAGTCGGGTGGGGGTGTCCGGGGCGGGGACGCTCACCCGGCCGGGGCGAGGATCTCGCGCACCGCCGCCACCAGCTCGGCGGGATTGAAGGGCTTGGTGAGGATCCGGTCGGCTCCCGCCTGCTCGGCCCGGGCCAGGGTCTGGGGCGTGCCGAACCCGGTGATCAGGATGACCCGCACGCCGGGGAAGGCCGCCTTGGCGCGCTCGAGGACGTCCAGCCCCGACAGCCCGGGCATGCGGATGTCGGTGACGATCAGGTCCACGGGTTCCTCGCCCAGGCGGGCCAGGCCTTCCTCGCCGCTGCCGGCGCTGGTCACTTGGTAGCCCGCGCGGGCGAGGACGCGGGCGCACAGGTCGCGGATGGGGGCCTCGTCGTCGATGACGAGGATCCGGGCGGCGCGCACCTGCGGGAGGGCGGTCTGGGTCACGGCGCGGCCACCGGCAGGTAGATGGTGAACCGCGTGCCCTGTCCCAGGGTGCTGTCCACGGCGATGGTGCCCCCGTGGCGCTCCACGATCCTCTTGCTGATGGGCAGCCCCAGCCCGGTGCCCTTGCCGTTCTCCTTGGTGGTGAAGAAGGGGTCGAAGATACGGTCCAGCTTCTCGGGCGGGATGCCGACCCCCGTGTCCTGGAACGTGATCTCCACCTGGGGACCGCTGCCGTTCCCGCTCACCTGGCGGGTGATGATCTCCACCTGGCCGCCGTGGGGCATGGCGTCGATGGCATTGTTGAGGATGTTGATGAAGACCTGCTTGAGCTGGTTGACATCGCCCAGAATGGGAGGGACGTCCGGGTCCAGCCGGGCTGCGATCTGCACGTTCTGGGACTCGGCCCGCCGGCGGATCAGGGGCAGGACCGCCTGGATGGCGTCGTTGACATGGGTCTGCTCCATGGCGGCGTCGGTCTGGCGGGCGTAGCCCAGCAGGTCCCGCACGATGGCCCTCGCCCGCAGGGCCTCCTTTTCGATGACCTCCAGGTCGGCCCGGCGGGGGTCCTCGGGGGGCGTCTCGCTGAGGATCAGGGAGGCGTAGCCCAGGACGCTGGTCAGGGGGTTGTTGATCTCGTGAGCCACGAAGGCCGCCAGCTCGCCGATGGTGGCCAGTTTGGCCGACTGCATGAGCTGGAACTGGGTCTGCTCCAGCATGGCCATCTGCCGCTGCAGGTTGGCGAACAGCTGCGCCTTCTCCATGGCCACCGCCGCCTGACTGGCCATGGTGGACAGCAGGTCCACGTCCGGAGGAGTCAGGTCCTGCCGGGCGCCCACAATCACCAGCCCCACGACCCGCTCGCCCACCGCCAGGGGGATGACCACCACCACCGCGTCCTGCAGCAGTGGCCCGTACCACGCCAGCTGGCGGATCCGGTCCTCGTCCTCAGGCCGACGGTAGACCTGCGGTCCGCGGATCGCGAGCAGCTCGCGGAACGGCGAGTCGGCGGCGCTGCGGCTGTAGGGGGAGAAGGCGCGATCCGCGGTGCGCCACAGCCCGAACTCCAGGCGCTGGGTGGCGGCGTCCAGCACCCCGACGCCGACGACGTCCACTCCGGGAATCTTGCGGACCTGGGCGTACAGGGCCTGGTAGACCTGGTCCAGGTCCAGGCTGCTGGTGAGGGCCTGGGCCAGCTCGTTGAGGCTGGCCAGCTGCTGGGCGCGGGCTTCCGCATCCTGCTGGCTGCGGCGGATGCGCTCGGCGTCCTCGATCTGGATCCGCAGCATCTTGGACAGGCCCGCCAGGGGGAGGGCCAGCAGGACGGTCCGCCACGGATTGACCAGCCAGAAGTCGGCCACCACGGCGCCCATCCAGACCAGGACCATCTCCCGGTAGAAGCTGTGGCGGGAGATCACCCCCACCTGCAGCGGCGGGCGGCCGGCAGCCAGGGCGATGGCCAGGGTGACCAGGGCACCGTTGACCAGGTAGAACGTCCCGCCGGCCGCAAACGCCCCCGCGTACCAGCGCAGGGCCAGCGCGCCGCCGCCGTCGGCGGGGCGCGCCAGCAGCCACACCGCCTCCGCGGCGCACACCGACAGGACGTGCTGGGCGATGTTGAATGCCCCCTGGTACCAGGGCAGTTCCCGCCGCTTGATCCAGTAGGCGGTGAACGTGATCAGGACCAGGACCACGATGTTGCCGGGAGGGAACAGCAGGATGGTGGCGACGATGACGGCGTCGATCAGCGACCAGGCCATCCCCTCCCGGCCCGGCATGATGACGCGCACGCCCACCAGTTGCGTGAGCAGCGCCGCCACCACGAAGATGCCGAATGCGGGATCCAGGCGCGGGGCGGCTCCCGGCAGCCGGGGGACGACCAGGGCCAGGGCGGCCCCGGCGGCGATCACCCCCCCGACGTACAGGCGCGCCGGCACAGGCAGATGTCTCATCGGCCGGCTCCAGCCAGACGCGGCTCAGCCCGGGCCCGCCGACCTGAGGCGGGCGCCGGGCTGGCCTGCGTGACCGTGACGACCTTCGGCAGGGTCTGGCCGACTACTCCCACACCCCGACGGACGCTCCCGACTTCCAGGTGGCACCTTCCCAGGTCGCTCCCTCCCAGGTGGCTCCCCGCCCCCAGGACACCGACGAGGCGGCGCACACGACCGCCACGGCCATCAGGACAGCCACGATCCACCTGCGCATCTTCTCTCCCTCCCCATCGGGCGGAACTCCTTCTGCTGGCCTAGATGGAGCAATTTCCGTGCCACAGCGTCCCCGCTGGAGCGAATCTCTGTGTGGGGGACGCCCCGGCCTCGCCCGCAGAGGCTTATGCCCCAGGTGGGGGGGCCAAAAGCCCCCAAAAGCAACGGCGGGGGAAGCTGCCTTCCCCCGCCGCACCACCGGCCGGATGCCGCCGGCGCCTACTCCCACACGCCGAAGGCGTCAAACCCTTCCCAGGTCGCGCCCTCCCACGTGGCGCCCTCCCAGGTGGCGCCTCCCCACGACACGGAGGTGCCGACGGCCATCAGGAGCAGGAACACAATCGCAGCCAGGACCTTCTTCATGGCTCACTCCCCTACGTCTGAGGATAGACGCGGGTCCGCGCCGGGCTGACACATCGAGGCCAGCACGCACGGATGAACCCGGTCTCCGGCAGACGGCGCGCTGACTGTACCACAGCCTCCCACCACTGTCAATCGGCTCCGCCGCGCCGCCGTCGGCGTTCGTACCATTGTTTGGACGTCGCGGCGACGCCCTGGAGTGTTCGGGCTACTCCCCATACTGGTGTATCGTCACCGGGTCCACAAAGTTAAGTGTCCGACAGACCACCCTGTGGCACAGCGGTTGCTTCCAGTGCCGGCGGGGCATCTCCCGCGGGGCGATCAATCGGGGTGCGCTGTGGCGACAGGAAGCGACGATCTGCGAAGGATTCTGGAGCAGGAGGTGGCCGTACACCGGGAGCTGGTGCGCCTGGCGCGCCAGCGCCACCTGCTTCTGCGCCAGGGGAAGTACGCGGAAGCGGCCGACCTGGCGGTGGCCGAGGCGGCGTGCATCGTGGCCGTGCGGGACCTGGAGCGCCAGCGCAGCCGGCTGGCTGGCGTCGGAACCGGCGGGCCCGGAGCATCCCGGCTGCGGCGGGAGATGGGGGCCCTGGTGCGCCTTCTGGCCGAGGTGGAGCGGGCGGGTCAGGGAGCATGGCTGAGCCACCTGGTGCCATCCCCGGACCGCGCCGCCCGGTCTGCCCGGCTGAATTGAGGCGATGGTGATGGCACCGGACACACCGTCCGCGCACGCCGGGGCGTCGGCCACAACCGGAGTCGGGCCGGATGTCCCCGCGGAGCTGGTGGCCCTGATGGAGCGGGCGCGCCGGGCGCTGACCGGCCGCCTTCCCGGCAGGGCAGAGGACCCGGGGGAGGCCGCCCCCGGCGCCGCACGCGCGGACCGCGCGGGTGTCCTGGCGATCACCCTCGAGGTGGACGAGGCCACCCGCCAGCCCGTCATCCGGGTGCGCGACCCGCGCACCGGACATCCGGTGCGGGACGTTCCCCCGGCGGCGCTGATGCGCTCCCCGGGACGCGGCCACCGGTAGACGTCGAACGCCCAGTCCCCGCCGCCGGCGGACCCGGCGCGGAATCGGGTGCAGGCGAACCTCAGGGGGGACGCTGCGACGCCGGCCGCGCCGGCCCCCGCGGCGGGGACGTCTGTCGTGCGGCGTCTAGGGCGCGCGGGGCCGAGGTATAATGGCCCCGGATGACGCTCGCCGCCGACTCCTCGCAGCCCCCCGACATCTCCATCCTCGTCGTTGACGACGAGGAGCACCTGCGGACCCTGCTGGCCAAGATCCTGCGGGACGAGGGCTATTCGGTGGAGACCGCCGTGGACGGCCAGGAGGGGCTGGACCGGTTCCGGTCCGGCCGCTTCGACCTCGTCGTGCTGGACCTCAAATTGCCCAAGATCGATGGCATGAGCGTCCTGCGGGCGATGATGGAGCACGACCCCGAAGCCCTGGTCATCGTCATCACGGCGTTTTCCACCATCGATACCGCCATCCAGGCCATCAAGCTGGGCGCCTACCACTATGTGGCCAAGCCCTTCCGGCCCGAGGAACTCATGATCGTGGTGCACAAGGCCCTGGAGCGCGCCCGCCTCCTGCGGCAGAACCGTGCCCTCCAGCAGGAGCTGGTCCGCACCTTCAAGTTCGAGGGCATCGTGGGCAACTCCCCGCGCATGCGGGAAGTCCTCCGGCTGGCGGCGGCGGTGGCGCCCACCGATGCCACCGTCCTCATCTATGGGGAAACGGGCACCGGCAAGGAACTGCTGGCCCGGTCCATCCACTCGCAGAGCCCGCGGGCCCACGGGCCCTTCGTGGTGGTCAACTGCGGCGCGATCCCCGAGACGTTGTTGGAGACCGAGCTGTTCGGGCACGAGAAGGGCGCATTCACCAGCGCTGTGAGCAGCCGGATCGGGCGCTTCGAGCGCGCGCAGGACGGCACCATTTTCCTCGACGAAATCGGCGACATGAGCCCGGCGATGCAGGTGAAGTTGCTGCGCGTCCTGCAGGAGCGGGTGATCGAGCGGGTGGGGGGGAGTCGCCCCATTGACGTGAACGCCCGGGTCATCGCCGCCACCAACAAGGACCTGCGGAAGGCCATTGCCGAGGGGCAGTTCCGGGAGGACCTGTACTACCGGCTGGCGGTGATGCCCATCGAGCTGCCTCCTCTGCGGGAGCGCCGGGAGGACATCCAGCCCCTGGCCTACCACTTCCTCAACAAGTACGCCGTGGCCTTCGGCAAGCGGATCAAGGGGTTCACCCCGGCAGCCCTCAAGAAACTGCGGGACCACGACTGGCCGGGCAACGTCCGGGAGCTGGAGTACACCATCCAGCGGGTGGTCATCCTGGCCACCAGCGAGGTCATCGGAGCCGATGACATCTGGCTGGACGAGCAGTCCCAGCACGGCACCCGCTTCCCCCGCGCGCTGTCCCTGGCCGAGGCCGAGCGGCGCCACATCCACGCCGTTCTGAAGATGACGGGGTGGAATCTCGATGAGGCCGCCCGGGTCCTGGAGATCGATCGCGCCGTCCTGGACAGCAAGATCCGCGACCACCACCTGAGCGCCGAAGCCGGCTGACCTGCCCATCCGAACCGGCCGCAGGGGGCGGCACGCCGTGGCACGAAAATTGCTCCGGTGTCCTCCCCCCGGACGGGCGGAGGTGGGCGATGGACGCGCAGCCGGCCAGCATCCTGGTGGTGGACGATGAGGACGCGATCCGCGACCTCTGCGCGCGCGTCCTCGGGCGGACCTACCGCGTCCGCGCGGTGGCCGACGGCCCAGCGGCGGTGGAGGCCGCCCGGGACGACCCTCCCGACCTGCTGCTCACCGACATCCGCATGCCGGGCATGAGCGGGCTGGACGCCGCCCGGCGGATCGTGGCCGATCACCCGGAAGTCTCGGTGGTGGTCATGACCGGCTTCAGCGAGTTGGACAGCCTGCTGGAGACGGTCAAGCTGGGCGTGAGCGGTTTCCTGATGAAGCCGTTCACCCCCGACGACCTCCGGCGGACGGTGGAAGAGGGCCTGCGCAAGGGCCTGTACTTCCGGCGCAACGCGCGGCTGCGGGCGCTGCAGCCCCTGCTGGACCTCCGCAGCGCCCGGCCGGGCGACGTGGAGCCAGCGCGCCTGTTCCGGGTCATCACCGAGACCGTCCTGCACGAGCTGGAGGCCGATGCGGTCTCCCTGGTGTGCCTGGAAGACGGCGGCTCGGAGGTGCTGGTCACCACCTCCACCGCCGGCCCCGCCGGCCCGACCACCGTGCAGGGCGACGGCGCCGCGTCGTCCTCGGTACGCCTGTCCGCCGAGGACCTGCTGGCCGCGGCGGCGCCTGCCCCCGATGACGACGGCCGCACCCTGTCGGCGCCCCTGCAGGTGGCCGGAAGCGTGGTCGGCATCCTCACCGCCTCCCGGTCCGAGCCGTTTGGCGCGGTGGACAGGGACATCCTGCGGGTCATCGCCGCCCAGGGAGCCATCGCCATCGAGAACATCCGCCTGTTCCACCGGCTGCGGCGGTCCTACTGGAAGACCGTCTACGCCCTGGCCGCCACCGTGGACCTGCGGGACCAGCCCACCCGGGGCCACTCGGACCGGCTGGCCCAGTACGCGGTGGCCATGGGGGCCCGGCTGGGCCTGCCCGCCGACCGGCTGGAGGACCTGAAGATCGCCGCGCTGCTCCACGACATCGGCAAGATCGGCATCGGCGACGCCATCCTGCGCAAGCCTACGGAGCTCACGCCCGAGGAATATGACTGGATGAAGACCCACACCCTCATGGGCGCCAAGATCCTGGCCATGGCCGACTTTCCGCCGCGGGTGGTGGAGGCGGTGCTGTTCCACCACGAGCGGTTCGACGGCACCGGCTACCCGCTGGGGCTGCGGGGAGACCAGATCCCCCTGGAGGCCCGCATCCTGGCCGGCGCCGACGCCCTGGAGAGCATGACCAGTACCCGGGCGTACCGGGCCGCCCTGCCGCTGGCCCAGGCCCTCCAGGAACTGGAGCGCGGCCGGGGCACCCAGTTCGACCCCCAGGTCCTGGACGCCCTGCTGGCCTGCCTGCGGGCGGGCGAACTGGCCCCCCTCGTGCTGGCAGAGGCAGCGCCGGTGGCCGGGGAGGGGGAGAGGTAAGGGGGGAGAGGTCAGTGTCCGCCGAGCCCCGCCTGCAGGCCACCGTCGGCGTCACGCCCGCGCTGCACCAGCGCATGGTGCCCAAGCTCATGCTGGTCAACTCCCTGCTGGTGCTGCCCATCAACCAGCTCCTGGCGCGGATCGAGCAGGAGCTGGCCGAAAACCCCGCCCTGGAGCTGGATGAGCAGGCGCCGGCGGACCTGCCCGGCCCCGACGAGCTCGGGCCGTCCCTCACCGAGTGGACCCCCGACGACGGCGACGACGATCCGTTTGCCCGGGTGGTCGCCCCCGTATCCCTGCAGGAGCACCTGCTGATGGTTCTGCAGGCCCAGGGACTGTCGGCGCGGGACCACGCCATCGGCGAACGGCTGATCGGCTACATCAACGACAACGGCTACCTGGAGGCCACCCCGGCTCAGGTGGCCCAGGAGTTGAACGTCGAGGTGGAGGAGGTGGAGGCGGTCCTGGCGCGCATCCAGCGCTTCGAGCCCGTGGGGGTGGGCGCCCGGAACGTCGAGGAGTGCCTGCTGCTGCAGTTGCGGGTCCAGGAGCCCTCCCCGGCCAACCGCTTGGCCCAGCAGATTGTCGCCTCCCACCTGGCCGACCTGGCCGCCCACCGTTTCGAGAAGATCGCCCGGGACCTGGGGGTGACCGCGGCCCAGGTCCGCGAAGCCCACGAGCTGGTGCGGTCCACCTGCTACCCCTATCCCGGCGAGAGATTCCGCAACGAGCAGGACGGCGGCCGCACCCGCCCGGCGGAGGTAGCCCGTCCCGATGTGATCATCCGCCGCACCGATGAGGGATGGGCGGTGGAGCTGGTCCGCCAGGACGCCTTCGCCCTCCGGGTCAACGCCTTCTACGAGGACCTGCGCCGGCAGATGCGCCGGGCGTCGGCAGCCTACTCGGACCGCTCCCGGGAGCACGTGCGGGACTACGTGAGCCGGGCCAAGATGTTCATCGAGGCCCTGCAGCGCCGCAACTGGACCTTTGCCAGCATCGTGCAGGCCATCGTGCGCGCCCAGTGGGAGTTCCTGGAGCGCGGCCCCGGCCACCTGCGGCCCCTCACCAAGGCCATGGTGGCGGCGGAGCTGGGGATCAGCGAGTCCACCGTCAGTCGGGCGCTGGACGGGAAGTTCGCCCAGCTCCCCGGCGGCCAGGTGGTGAGCTTCGAGGTCTTTTTCGACCAGTCACTGCCCATCAAGGAGCGCATCCGCAGCCTGATCGCGTCCGAAACCCGACCCCTGACCGACGAGGAGATTGCGCGCCGCCTGGGGGCCGAGGGGATCCGCATCGCCCGCCGGACGGTGACCAAGTACCGCGAGGAGATGCACATCCCGCCGTCCACCGCCCGCGGCCGTCCCGCCGGCATCCGCTGAGACCGGGTCCGGGCGCGGGCCCCGGGTCCCGCCCGCCGTGCCCCCTCGCGCAGGGGACTCTCCCTGCTGTCCCCGCTTTCTCCCTCCCGATCCCGGGGGCTGGGAGACCCCGCGCCGCCCGGACGGCACGCGCCTTGCTCTCGTTTCGCACCGGAGCGGCCGCGCGCAGGCGGCTGCGAGAGGGAGTGGCGACGATGGCGGAGAGCACACGGCGCGGCGGACCGGCGCGCAGGCCGGCCTCATCCCGCAAAGCGACCCGGCCCTCCGGGGCGACGGCGGTGGAAAACGGCCATTCCCAGGAACTGGCGGCCGAGGCCGAGGAGATGGTGGTCCGCCTGGAGTGCGCCCGGCTGGCGGAAGAGGAACTGCCGCTGGGCGTCGGGTACCACCGCTTTCTGGACCTGGTGTCCCGCGCCGTGCCCTTCGACCACGGGACCCTGTACGTGGCCGAGTGGACCTCGGGGCGGCTGCGGCCCGTGGCCGTCCGGGGCATCCGGGTGGAACTGGCCGAGCAGGTGCGGTTCGCCCGCGGTCCCGGCCTGTCCGGGTGGGTGGCGCAGGAAGGGCGCCCGGTGGTGATTCCATCGCCGCGCGCCCGGGACGGCCGCCCGTCGTTCGGCGATGAGGCGCTGCGCGCCTTCCTGGCGTTTCCCCTGGTGCACGACGGCGTGGTGGCGGGCGTGGTGGCCCTGGCCCGCACCGACCGGACGTTTTCCGAGGAGGAGTTCGCCCGCCTGGGACGTCTGGCGGAGGTGTTCGGCCAGACCCTGGCGCGCGTGCGGCGGCAGGCGCGGATCCGGGAACTCCTGTACCTGGACCCCAAGACGGGCCTGTCCAACCGCCACCACTTCCTGGCCCGGGTGGAGGAGGAGACCCACCGGGCCCGCACCCACGCGACCCGGTTCGCGGTGGCTCTGCTGGACGTGGACCCCGGCGAGGGGCAGGACCGGGCCGAGCGCCTGCAGGCCTTCAGCCGCTGGGTGCAGGATGCCGTGCGGTCCTGCGATGTCATCGCCCGCCTGGAGGAGGGACGGTTTGCCCTGCTGCTGGCCGGCATCGGCGGCGAGCGGGCTGCCGCCATCGTGCGACGCCTCGCCCGCAATGCCGTGGAGAGCGTCCTCGGGCCCGGGGGCCGCCTGTGGCTGGGCACGGCCTCGGGCGACGGCGAGGCGACCCCGGAGGTCCTGCTGTCCCGGGCGGAGCGGGCGCTGGCCGAGGTGACGTAGGCCGTGGCGGACGGGACGACGTCGGAACTGTGGAGCCGGTTTCGCTCCGGGCGCTCTCCGGATCTGCGGGAGCGGCTGGCGCTGGCCTACCTGCCTCTGGTGCGCGCGCTGGCGCGCCAGATGGCGGTCCGGATGCCCGCGTCGGTGAAGAGCGAGGACCTGGAAGGCTACGGGATGATCGGCCTGCTGGAAGCCATCGACCGGTTCGACCCCGACCGGGGGATCCCGTTTGAGGCGTTCGCCCGGCTGCGCATCCGCGGAGCGATGTACGACTACCTGCGCACCCTCGACCTGCTCCCCCGGGTGGCCCGCCGCCACGTCCACCGCCTGCAGGCCCAGGCGAGGACGCTGGCCCGCTCCCTGGGCCGGCCCCCCACCGGGCGGGAAGTGGTCGCGGCCACGGGGTGGGAGGAGGCGGCGGTGGAGCGCATCCGGGCCGACGCCGCGGCCGGGCAGGTGCTGTCCCTGGAAGAGATCGCCTCCTCCGACCAACTGCCCGACAGTGTGATCCGGGACGTCTGGGGCGACACTCTGGCCCGCATGGAGCGGCAGGAGAGGGACCGGACCCTGTGGCGGGCCATCCAGGCCCTGCCGGCGCGGCACAAGCTGGTGGTAGGGCTGTACTACTGCGAGGGCCTGACCCTGGCGGAGATCGGCCGCGTGCTGGGGGTGACCGAATCCCGGGTCAGCCAGATGCGCGCGGAGGCGCTGGGCATGCTGCGGACGCACCTGGCCCTGCGGTCCTGGATGGACGGAGCGCCCGCCCCGCTCCCCGGGCGCCCGATCGTGGCCTGACCGCGCGCGCCGTCGGACCGCCCGATCGACATGGAGAAGCTCTCCGCCATTCTGTGGGACATCAAGCGCGCCGCGGGCGCCCTGGGGGTCGTGGTGTCCTCCGGGGACGGCCTGGTCCTCGACACCGCGGGCGACCCCCAGGTGGACCCCGAGACCCTGGCGGCCTACGCCGCCAGCGGGCTCATGGTCGGCGAGCGGCTGGGCGACAGCGGCGGGTTCGGACCCGTCGAGGCTCTGACGATCCTCTACGGAACCCGCGCCGTCGTCCTTTCCCCCGCGGGGCCGGCGGTGGCCGTTCTGGTGGGCCCGGCGGCCTCGGCCGGCGCCCTGCGGCTGGCCCTGCTACGCCACCACGACGCCCTGGCCCGGGCGGTGCGGGAAGAGTTCGGCGTCCGCCCTTCCCCCGAGACCTCCTCCGGCGCAGACCTGCCCGCCGCCCCGCCGCCTCCGACCGGGGCACACCCCGACGCGGCCTGACGGCCTGCACGTCATCGCAGAAATCGCCGACGGGCGGCCTGTGCCTCCCGTATCCTTCCCGGAAGGTCCCGGAGGGGGATCCCGTCTACCCGTTCCGCCCCGCGGGTACATGTTCCGCGAACGCTCCACCGGAGTGCGATGGGGTGTGCGGGCACGTGTGCGGGCACACCTCCAGCGGTCTGGCACGCATCTTGCTGATGCAGAGGACGGCGTCAGCCGCCCGCACCATGCGCGGGTGACTCTCCTTAGAACGGAAGGGGTGCTGGAAATGAAAGCCGCACTGATCAGGATCGTCCTCGCCTCCGCCGTCATGGTGGCCGCCGCCGGAGCCGGCTACGGGGCCTCCTCCGGCAGCCAGACGGTGACGGTGGCCGCCGGCTCGCGCATCGACGTCACGGTCCCGGCGTCGGCGTCGATTGCCAGCACGGACCCGGGAGCCTGCGGGACCGTGCCCACCACCGTCAACGTCAAGAGCAACAGGCCCTGGAACCTGCAGATCCGGTCGGAGCCGGTCACCTACCCCAACGGGAAGGCCAAAGACGGCTCAGGCACCGAACTGGTGAACCCGCTGCAGTACAAAGGCGGGGATGTGCTGGTGTTCACCGACATCACCAGCACGTACGCCAATCTCTTCCTTACAAACCAGCCCAAGACCGGCAACCGGGATGTGACGGTGGACTACCAGCAGTGCATCGACTGGCAGGACAGCCCCGGGACGTACACCATCGTCGTGGAGTACCTGGGCGTGCAGCCCTGATGCTCACAGGGAGTGACGGCGTGTGACGCGATCCCCCCGGCGTCCACGGACTCTGCCCAGGGCCGCGGCGGCCGCCGCGGCCCTGGCCCTGGTATCGGCGGCGGCGGCCGGCCAGGCCCAGCCCCTGTCCTTCGGCCTCAGTCCCCCGGAGGTGGAACTCGCCCCCGCCCCCGCCGGCACCGCGACCGGCATCGTGGTGGTCTACAACCGCTCCGGCCGGCGGGTGCGCTTTCGGGCGTCCGTGGAGGACATCGCCATCCGCCCCAGCGGCACCATGGACGTGCTGCGGCCGGGCAGCACCGCCTGGTCGCTGGCCTCCTTCACCCGCGTCCTGCCGGCGGAGTTCGACGTGGACCCCGACCGCGCCCTGCCGGTGCGGGTGACGGTGACCGTGCCCCCCGACGCCCGTGGCGGCCGCTACGGCGCTGTGGTGGTGGCGCCCACGCCGGTGCTGCAGACCACCGGCGTGACCGGCACGGTCTCGGTGGTCGTGCCCAAACTGGCCTCCCGGCTGCTGGTGCGGGTGCGGGGGACCGAGCTGGTCTCCGCCGACATCCAGTCGATGGTGGCCGTCGCGCGCCCTCCAGGCGCCGAGGTGCGGCTGCTGTTCAGAAATACCGGGAACGTGCACGTGCGGGTGCAGGGGTTTGTGGTTCTCCTCGACGCGTCCGGCCACCAGACGGGCAAGGTGGTCCTGCCCGACGTGGTGGTCCTGCCGGGAGGGGCACGGGAGTTCCGGGCCACGTGGGCGACTCCCCTCACGCCGGGGGCGTACACGGTCCGGGCGGTGCTGGACTACGGCGGCGCGGCGCTGCTGGCCGGGGAGACCGGTCTGCAGGTCCGCGGCCCCTGACCGGGGAGAGCCTGTGGCGCGGTGGGCGGCCCTGACGGTGCTGGCCGCAGCGGGCGTCACCGCTGTGGGCGGCCCCGCGTCTTCCGCCGCGGTCGTTCCCGTCCGCGTGGAGGTGAACGACCTCCCCGTGGCGCTGTCGCCGCCTCCGGCGGTGCTGGACGGGGTCCTCTACCTTCCCCTGCGCCCCCTGGCCCGGACGTTCGGCGCGGAGCTGGAGGTGGACGGGCAGACAGTGACCGTGCGGCGGCCTGACGGCGCCGTCTTCGTGCTGCGGTCCGGCCGGCGCGAGGTCTGGTCGGCAGAGTTGGTGTGGGCCCTGGCGTCCTCGCCCGCCCGCGTGGTGAACGGTGTCTTCCTGGTCCCCCTCGAGATGGTGGAAGCCCTGTTTGACGTCCTGGCGGTGTGGGACCCTCAGGCGCAGGTCCTGCGGATCACCACCTCCCGGTCCGTGCGGGTCGAGCAGGTGGAGAGGCCCGCCCCTGCGGCACCGCCGGCGCCGCCTGTGCCCCCCTTCACGCCCGAGTTCACCCCCCAGGACGCTCCCCCCCTGGTGGCCTCCGGCTATATCAGCCTGGGGGTCGCGGTGGGCGCTCCGGAGGCGTCGGCTGTCTCCACGGTGCGGTTCTCCACCGGGGAGGGCGAATCGCGGGTCGAGGGGACCGTCGTCATGTCCGCCCGCAGCGGGTCGCTGCAGACGACCGGGACCGTGCGCCTGCGCGGGCCGACTTCATTGCTGACGGTGGGCACGGTCACCTTTCACGACTCCCCCCTGACCCTGTACCAGCAGCAGCTGACCGGGGCGCTGTACGAGGGGCCCCTGGGACCCGTCCACTCCGCCGTCGTCGCCGGCGGCCTGCCGTCCGGCGGGGCGGTCTACGGCATGGTGGCCGAGGCGCGTCCCTCCTGGCCGGGGACGATGGGGCTGGCGATCTTCAGCGACCCGTCCACAGGCGCCCTGGTGAGCCGGCTCCGGGCCGGCCGCGGGTGGGCCGAGTGGGAGGTCTTCGGCGAGTACGCCGTGGGGACGGCGGGGACGGCGTCCGGCGCCGCCTGGCGGGTGGGAGTGGCGCGGTCCGGGCCGCACCTGTCCGGTGTCCTCAGCTACCTGTGGCTGGACGCTGCGTATCCGGCCCTGGGCAACGCCTCCCTGTTCAGCGGGCGCTCCGGCCCCCTGCTGGAGCTGGCCTACCGCCCCTCCGACCGCCTGCTGCTGCTGGGCCACGCCGCGGCGCTGAGCGGCGCGCCCTCGGGGCTGCCCGACCGGCTGTCCTACGCGGTCCTGGCCACCTACACGCCCGCGGTCGGCTCCACCGCTACCGGGGAAGTCCGCCTCACCGACGACATCGCCCCGGGAGTCTGGACCCGGACGGTGAGCGCGGCGGGGTCGCTGGCGTGGACGTGGGGGCGGGTGGGGCTGGTTGCGGGGGCCAGCCACGTCCTCAGCGAGGACCGGCTGACGGGCTTCCTCGCGCAGACCACCACCGTGGCCCTGCGGGCGGGAATCCAGCCTCCCGCGGGGGTGCCGACCTGGGTGGAGGTCAGCCGGTCGTTCGGGTCCGCCGAGAGCTGGTCCCTGGCGCTGAGCACCGGGATCCGGCTGGCCGCAGGCGACGACCTGGTGGCGCGGGCCCGGCGCACGTGGTCTGTCGTGACCGGGGCGGAGGACACGTGGCTGGAGGCGGGAGTGTCGCGGCTGCTGCACACCGGCGCGGCCCTCACCGCGGGCGCGGGGGTGCGGTGGGGAACTTCCGCCGGGCCGACACCCTACGTGACCCTGCAGTACGGGGTGCCGGTGCACCTGTACGGGGTGCCCCGGGTCGGGGCGGTGGAGGTCGAGGCATTCGTGGACGTCGACGGCGACGGCCTGCGCGGGCCGGACGAGCCGGGCGTGGCCGGAGTGGTGGTCCGGGTGGACGGCCGCAGCGCCGCCCGGACGGACGGCGCGGGGCGGGCCGCCGTCTCCGGCGTGCCCGACGGCGACCACATGGTCGCGGTGGACGACGCCACGGTGCCGGCCGGCCTGGTGGCCGCGGTCGCCGAGCAGCGGGTGTCGGTGCGGACCGGCGGGCGCGCGGCGGCGGCCTTTCCCCTGCGCCCCGCGGCGTCGGTCAGCGGGCGGGTGTTCCTGGACGACAACGACAACGGCCTGCCGGACCCGGGGGAACGCGGCCTGGAGGGCGTCGTGGTGACGCTCCTGCCCGGCGGGCTGACGCGCACCACCGGACCCGGAGGCGCCTTCGCCTTTGACGGCCTGCTCCCGGGCGGCTACCAGGTGGCGGTGGACTCCCAGAGCCTGCCCGCCGGTCTGGCCGCCGGTCCCGCCGTGGAGGTGACGGCCGTGCCGGGTGCGGAAGCCTCCGTCGTCCTGGCCGTGCGGACGGCTCTCCCCATCATCAAGAAGACCTTTCCCTGACGGGCGTGCGCTTGCCGCTTCCGCCGGCGTGCGGTACCGTGGAGGCCGGACCGGCAGGCCGGTGCCCGCCGGCCGACACCGTCGGGAGGCGAGTGCCCGTGGCTGACCCCCTGACCGTCGACGTCCAGCCCACGCCCAATGTCAACGCGCTGAAGTTTGTGGTCAACCGGCGCCTCACCGAGGGGCGCAGCCAGACGTACCGGACCGCCGAGGATGCCGCCGCGTCGCCCCTGGCCGCGTCCCTGCTGGCCATCCCCGGCGTCGTCCAGGTCTTCATCCTCAACGACTTCATCACCCTCACCCGCGCCCCGGGGGCGGACTGGGGGACGATCGTGGCGCAGGCGGAGCGTCTGATCCGGGAGCACCTTGCATGAAAAAGCGTTGAAGGTTGAAGGTGGGAGATTGAAGGTTGTAACCTTGGACCTTCAACCCTCAACGTCTGTCGAGCACCAGCAGCAGGGGATTTTCCAGCAGCCTCTTGACCTCGGCCAGGAACCGGGCGGCCTCCGCGCCGTCGGTCACCCGGTGGTCGGCCGAGAGGGTGACCTTCATGGTGGTGGCCGGGACGATCTGGCCGTCCCGCACCACCGGGCGGGGCAGCGCCCGGCCCACGGCCAGGATGCCGGCGTGGGGCGGGTTGATGATGGCCGCGAAGCTGTCCACGTCGCCGAACATGCCCAGGTTGCTCACGGTGAAGGTGCCGCCCTCGTAGTCCTCGGGGCGCAGGCGCCCGCTGCGCGCCCGCTCGCCCAGCTCGGTGGTCCGCGCCGCGATCTCGGTCAGCGACAGCCGGTCGCAGTCATGCACCACCGGCGCGATCAGCCCCTCGGGCAGCGCCACCGCGACGGCCAGGTTCACCCGCCGGTACCGCCGGATCGCCCCCTCCACCAGGGCGCTGTTGAGGGCGGGGTGCGCCCGCAGCGCCAGGGCCACGGCCTTCAGCACCAAGTCGTTCACCGACACCGGCGGGGTGGCGCCCAGGGCCTGGTTGAGATGCTGGCGCAGCCGCAGCGCCTCATCCATCACCACCTCCATGGTGATGTAGAAGTGGGGCGCCTGCTGCGTGCTCTCGGTCATCCGCCGGGCGATGGTCTGGCGGATGCGGGTCAGGGGCAGGACCTCGTAGTCGGCGGCGGGCGCCGGGGCGGCCGGTCGGGCCGCGGCGGCGATGGCGGCTTCCACATCCTCCCGCGTGATCCGTCCCCCGGGGCCGGTGCCGCGGACCTGCGTCAGGTCGATGCCGTGCTCCTCGGCCAGCTTGCGGGCCAGCGGGGACGCTTTCACCCGCTCCGCCCTGGCACCCGCGGGGACGGGAGGGGCAGGGGACGGCGCCGCCGGTGCGGGGGCGGGGGCCGGCGCGGCCGCCGGGGGGGAGGGGCGGGCGGCGGCGGTTGGAATCTCCTCTCCGGCGGCGCCGATGATGGCGATGGGCGCGCCCACCGGCGCCGACTGGCCTTCCTCCACCAGGATCTGGAGCAGGACGCCGGCCTCCTCGGCCTCGATGTCCACGTTGACCTTGTCGGTTTCGATCTCGGCCAGGGGGTCTCCCCGGGCGACCGGCTCCCCGGGCCGCTTCTTCCAGCGGACGATCCGCCCCTCGGTCATGGCGTCGCCCATCTTGGGCATGATCACTTCGGCCATCGCAGGCTCCCGCGACCCTCAGAGGTTGACAGCGTCACGCACACAGGCCCGACCTCTGTACCTTCCACCTCCAACTTTCACTCCCGCCCCAGCGCCCGCCGCACGGCGCGGACGATGTCATCCTCGGCGGGCAGGGCCAGCAGCTCCAGGGTGCGCGCATAGGGCATCGGCACGTCCGCGCCGGTGACCCGCTCGATGGGGGCGTCCAGCTCGTCGAAGGCCTCCTCGTAGATCCGCATGGCGATCTCGGCGGCGGCGCCGAAGGGCTTCCACTGCTCCTGGACCACCACCGCCCGGTGGGTGCGGGAGACCGACTCGGCCAGGGTGGCGGCGTCCAGAGGCCGCAGCGTCCGCAGGTTGATCACCTCGGCCTCCACCCCGTCCCGGGCCAGGTGGTCGGCGGCCGCCAGGGCCAGGTGCAGCATGCGGCTGTAGGCCACCACGGTGACATCCCGTCCCGGCCGGACCACCTCCGCCTTCCCGAAGGGCAGGGCGAACTCCGGATCGTCGGGGACCTCCCCCTTGATGCCGTACAGGGCGGCGTTTTCCAGGAAGATGACCGGATCCCGCCCGCGGATGGCGGTGCGCAGCAGCCCCCGGGCGTCAGCCGGGGTGGCGGGTGCGACCACGTACAGGCCCGGGAAGTGGGCGTAGGTGGCCTCCAGGCTCTGGGAGTGCTGGGCCGACAGCTGCACGCCGGCGCCGTTGGGGCCCCGGATGACCAGCGGCACGTCCACCTGGCCGCCGGAGAAGTACCGCACCTTGGCCGCGTTGTTGACGATCTGGTCCATGGCCAGCAGGGAGAAGTTCCAGGTCATGACCTCCACCACCGGCCGCAGGCCCAGCATCGCCATGCCGATCGCGGCGCCGACGAAGCCGAGCTCGGAGATGGGGGTGTCGATGACCCGCCGGGGGCCGTAGCGGGACAGCAGGTCGGCGGTCACCCGGAAGGTGCCCTGGTAGACGCCGATGTCCTCCCCCAGGAGGACGACCGACGGGTCGCGGTCCATCTCCTCGATGAGGGTGGAGCGCAGGGCGTCGCGGTAGGTCAGTTCGGCCATCGCCGCACCCGCGAGAGGGGACGCATGAGAATCGGACGGGTTGATACCGTCAATCGTTGAGTCGTTGAACCGTCGAATCGGTGAAACGGGGGGCGAATCGGTCGTTTCACCGCCCCCTGCTTACCATGGCCCTCCGTAGACGTCCGTGTAGAGCTCCTCCGGGGGAGGGGCCGGACTGTTCTCGGCGAAGCGCACGGCCTCCAGGACCTCCCGCTCGGCCTCGTCGTGGATGCGCCGGACCGCCGCGTCGTCCAGCAGCCCCGCCGACCGCAGGCGCTGCTCGAGGAGCAGGATCGGGTCCCGCTGACGCGCCTGCGCCACTTCCTCCTTGGTGCGGTAGGGCTGGAACAGGTCGGCCGCGCCGTGCCCGGCAAACCGGTAGGTCAGCATCTCCACCGCGTAGGGGCGGCCGCTCTCGCGCACCCGGGCCACGACCCGCTGCGCCAGGCGCCGCACGCCGAGGAAGTCCATCCCGTCCGCCCGCTCAGCCTCAATGGCGTACGCGGCGAACCGGCTGGCGAGATCCGTGACCGCCGAGGACCGCTCCACCGACGTGCCCATGGCATACTGGTTGTTCTCCACGATGTAGACGATGGGGCAGAGCCCCTCGCGCCCCCACAGGCCGGCCATGTTCAGGGGCTCGTGGAAGGCCCCGCTGTTCATGGCCCCGTCCCCCAAAAAGCACAGGCAGACCCGGTCGGTCCCGCGGTAGCGCAGGGCGTAGGCGGCGCCGGTGGCCAGGGGGATGTGGCCGCCCACGATGCCGTAGCCGCCGTAAAACCCCCGGGCCACGTCAAACAGGTGCATGGACCCTCCCTTGCCCTTGGCCAGCCCCGTGGTCTTCCCGAACAGCTCGGCCATCACGGCTCCGGGGGAGGCCCCCCGGAACAGGGCGTGGGCGTGGTCCCGATAGCCGGTGAAGAAAATATCGTCGTCCCGCAGGACGCTGAGAAACCCCGCCGCCACCGCCTCCTGCCCGCTGTACAGATGGAGGTAGCCGCCGATGCGTCCCCGGCGGAACTGGCGCTCGGCCTCATCCTCGAACCGCCGGGCCAGGACCATCCGGGCGTACCACTCGACCGCCTCCGCGAGCTCTTCGCGGTCGGCCGCCCGAGCAGGTACCGTCCGGGTCGGGCGCGGCCCCTCGGCGCGCGGCGCGTCAGCCATGGCGCAGATCACCCGTCAGGGCAGGTCTCCGGGACGACAACAGGATAGCGTGGCACGTAACGGCACTAATATTATCATACGGGGTGGTGGAGACCAAGATGACGACACCGGTGGGTTCGTCCGCCCCCGATCTGGTGGACCGGGTCCGGGCACACCTGCAGACGCTGCGGCGGGTGCTGGACGAGACAGCCGTCGAACCCCTTACCCCCGAGCAGGCCGCCGACCACGCGCGCCTGCGGGAGGCGCTGGACGCCCTGGAGCGCCGCGTCCAGGAGATCCTCCGTCTGTAGAGGGCCCATCCTTCTTCCCTCTTCCCTCTTCCTTCTTCCCTCTTCCCTTTCTTATAATGTGCCCACCACGTCCAGGGCGGCATGGTGTGACAGATCCGG
The DNA here is from genome assembly GCA_031081675.1 of Armatimonadota bacterium. Taxonomy (NCBI): domain Bacteria; kingdom Bacillati; phylum Armatimonadota; species Armatimonadota bacterium. The sequence goes on along the minus strand of JAVHLZ010000024.1, from coordinate 14,331 downwards.
CTACCACCGACGTCATCCGTCAGCTTCCCAAGGTCGAGCTCCACCTTCACCTGGAGACGTCGCTGAGGCTGCGCCGCCTCGCCCGCCGATCCGGGGAGGCCGGCCGGCCGGCGGCGGCCCTGGTGGCGGATCCCGCGCGCTTTTCCGGGTACGATCGGCTGCGCAGGATCCGCCACCTCAGCCGGGCGGGAATTCCCGACGAGCTGTACACCGCCGAGAACATCGAGGCCATCACGGCGGAGCTGCTCCGGGAGGCGGCCGCCCACCACGTCCGGTACCTGGAGGTGCGGGTGGGGGGGCGGCGCGGCTTTGAGCGGCTGGGGATCCGGCCCATGCTGGAGGCCATGGCCCGGGCGCGGCAGCGGGCGGCCGCGGAGACGGGCGTCCGGTGCGGCATCGTGGTGACCGTGGTCCGCGAGCGGGGTCCGGAGGAGGCGGTGCGCCGGGTGCGGGAGGCCCTCGCGTGCCGGGACTGTGGGGTGGTGGGGGTGGACCTCGCCGGCGACGAGGAGAACTTTCCCCCGGCGCTGTTCGCCCGGGCCATGGATGTGGCGCGGGACGGCGGGCTGGGGATCACCGTGCACGCCGGCGAGTTCTCCGGCCCGGCCAGCGTCTGGACCGCCGTCTACCAGCTGGGGGCCCACCGCATCGGCCACGGGATCCGCGCTGCCGAGGACCCCGACCTGCTGGAGCTGTTGCGCGAGCGGCAGGTGACCCTGGAGGTCTGCCCCACCAGCAACATCGCCCTGGGACTGTGCGCCTCGCCGTCGTCCCACCCGGTGGGCCGCCTGCTGGCGGCCGGCGTGCCGGTGACGGTGAGCAGCGACGATCCCCTGCTGCTGGGCACGGACATCTCCCGCGAGCTGGCCCTGGTGGCCTCCGCGTGCCGGTTGGGGCCGGAGGGCGTGGCGGGCCTGATCCTGCAGGCCGCCCGTGCCGCCTTTCTCCCGCCCGCCGAGCGCGCGGGTCTGGTGGCGGAGATCGAGTCGTCGCTGGGGGCCGCCCTGGCCTCCGATGCCCGCACGGGGCTTTCTTGACACGTCCTCCCCCTCATGCCAGAATGGGCCTGGAGTTGTTGAGCGAAACAGTCGAGAATCGCGTGAGTCCGGAGGGGCCATGGCTGACCTGGAGATCCGGGATCTGACCGTGCAGGTGGAGGACAAGGTGATCCTCAAGGGGGTGACGCTGAGCCTCAACCGGGGCGAGATTCACGCCCTGATGGGGCCCAACGGGTCGGGCAAGTCCACCCTGGCCAACGTCCTGATGGGCAACCCCTTCTACCAGGTGGTGCGCGGGGAAGTGCTGTTCAAGGGTGAGGACCTGCTGGCGATGCCGCCCGACGAACGGGCCCGCAAGGGCCTGTTCATCGCCTTCCAGTACCCGGTGGCCATTCCCGGCGTGACCATGAGCAGCTTCCTGCGCACCGCCGTCTCCGCCCGCCGGGGGTACCAGAAGGAGTTGATGCCGGTGGGGGAGTTTCAGAAACTGCTGCGCCAGAAACTCCAGGACCTGCGGATCGAGCCCGACATCGTCGCCCGCTACGTGAACGAGGGGTTCAGCGGGGGCGAGAAGAAGCGGGCCGAGATCCTGCAGATGGCCCTGCTGGAGCCCGAGATTGCCATCCTGGACGAGACCGACTCGGGGCTGGACATCGACTCGGTGAAGGTGGTGGCCGAAGGGGTGAGCCGGATGTTCGAGCAGGCCCGGGGGCACCTGGGGATCCTGGTGATCACCCACTACTCCCGGATCCTCCAGTACATCCGGCCGTCCCAGGTCCACGTGATGTTTGACGGGCGCATCGTGGTCTCGGGCGGCCCCGAATTGGCCGACGAGCTGGAGCAGGCCGGGTACGAGGGGATCAAGGCCCAGGTGGACGTGGTGGCCGCTGAAGTGGCCACCTCGGGCGCCGTCCGCCGGGCTGGCAAGGTGTTCTGGGTCGCCCACTGAACCGGGGGAGGGAGCCGATGGCGGTCACCAATCCGCTGGGCATCGACCTGGACAAGTACAAGTGGGGGTTCCGGGAGCCGGAGAAGTATGTCTACAAGGCCCGCAAGGGTCTGGACCGGCAGGTGGTGGAGGAGATCTCCGCCCTCAAGGGCGAACCCGACTGGATGCGGGCGTTCCGGCTGCACGCCTACGAGCACTTCATCCGCCGGCCCCTGCCCACCTGGGGGGCCGACCTGTCCCAGATCGACTTCGACGAGATCTACTACTACATCAAGCCCACCGAGAAGCAGGCCCGCTCCTGGGAGGAGCTGCCCGAGGAGATCAAGCGCACCTACGACCGGCTGGGGATCCCCGAGGCCGAGCGCAAGTTCCTGGCCGGGGTGGGAGCCCAGTACGAGTCGGAGGTGGTCTACCACAACCTCAAGGAGGAGTGGGAGCGCCTGGGCGTCATCTTCGTGGACACCGACACGGCGGTGCGCCAGTACCCCGACCTGGTGCGGGAGTACTTCGGCACCGTGGTGCCTCCCGAGGACAACAAGTTCGCGGCCCTCAACAGCGCCGTCTGGTCCGGCGGGTCGTTCATCTACGTGCCCGAGGGCGTGCGGGTGGACATCCCCCTGCAGGCCTACTTCCGCATCAACGCCCAGAACGTGGGGCAGTTCGAGCGCACCCTGATCATCTGCGAGCCCGGCTCCTACGTGCACTACGTGGAGGGCTGCACGGCGCCCATCTACACCACCGACTCCCTGCACAGCGCGGTGGTGGAGATCATCGTCAAGGAGGGCGCCCGCTGCCGGTACACCACCATCCAGAACTGGTCCACCAACGTCTACAACCTGGTGACCAAGCGGGCGGTGGCGTACCGGGACGCCACCATGGAGTGGATCGACGGGAATCTGGGGAGCAAGATCACCATGAAGTACCCCAGCGTCTACATGGTGGAGCCCGGCGCCAAGGCCGAGATCCTGTCGGTGGCCTTCGCCGGCCGCGGGCAGCACCAGGACCCCGGCGGGAAGGTGATCCACGCGGCCCCCTACACCCAGTCGGTGGTGGTCAGCAAGTCCATCGCCAAGGACGGCGGGCGGGCCGGCTACCGGGGTCTGGTCAAGATCTACCCGGGGGCCAAGGGCAGCCGGTCGGCGGTCCGGTGCGACGCCCTGATCCTGGATGACCGCAGCCGCAGCGATACGTACCCGACCATGGAGATCGACGAGGCGGATGTGTCCATCACCCACGAGGCCACCGTGAGCAAGGTCTCCGACGAGCAGCTGTTCTACCTGATGAGCCGCGGGATCAAGGAAGACGAGGCCATGAACATGATCGTCCGGGGATTCGTGGAGCCCATCGTCAAGGAGCTCCCCCTGGAGTACGCGGTGGAGCTGAACCGCCTGATCGCCCTGGAGATGGAAGGCTCCGTCGGCTAGGATGGGCGAGAGGACGACGCCGGTCATCCCTGTCGCGCGCGACGCCATCCTGTCGCTGGCGGCGCGCCTGGACGAGCCCGCCTGGCTGCGGGAGGCGCGGCTGGCGGCCTGGGACCTTCTGGGGAGCCTCCCGCCTCCGTCGCCCACCGACGAGGAGTGGCGGCGCACCGATCCGGGGATCCTGTCCCTGGACGGTCTGCACCTGGGCGGACCCGAGCCCTCCGGCCCTCTCCCCGCCGCCCTGGAGGACGTGCTGGGCCGGTGGCCGTCGCCGGCTGCCGTGCTGGTGTACCGCAACAGCCGTCTCGTGCGCGCGGACCTGTCCCCCGATCTGGCCGCCCGGGGGGTCGTCGCCGCCGACCTGTCCGCGGCCGCGCACGCCCACGCCGACCTGGTGCGCCGGTGGCTCATGACCGAGGCCGTCCGCCCCCAGGAGGGCTACGTGACCGCCCTCCACGCCGCCGCCCGGACCGGAGGCCCCGCGCTGGTCGTCCCCGACGGCGTCGAGGTCGCCGAGCCCGTCCTGGTGGCGACGTGGATCGACGGCGACCGCCTGGCCCTGGCCCCCCACCTTCTGGTGGTGGCGGGGCGGGGCAGCCGGGTGACCGTGATGGCCGCCACCGGGTCCGGGGCGGGCGAGTGGGCCGCCCTGGCCCTGCCGGTCGCCGAGGTCATCCTGGGCGACGGCGCCCAGGTGCGGCTGGTGACGCTGCACGTGGCCGGTCCCCATGTCCGCGAGGTCGGGATCCTGCGGGCGGTCCTGGGCCGGGACAGCACCCTGCACACCCTGCAGGCGGCCCTGGGGGGACGGGTCCTCAAGATGCGGGTGGAGTCGATCCTGGCGGGGCCGGGGGCCAGCGCGGAGATGCTGGGGGTGGTGTTCGGGGACGACGGGCAGCACGTGGACATCCGCACCCTCCAGGAGCACCGGGCACCCCATACCCTCTCCGACCTCCTGTTCAAGAACGCCGTGCGGGACCGCGCCCACAGCATCTTCTCGGGGCTGATCCGGGTCCACTACGGGGCGCAGAAAACCAACGCCTTCCAGGCCAACCGGAACCTCATCCTCAGCGAGGGGGCCAAGGCCGACAGCATCCCCAATCTGGAGATCATGGCCAACGACCTGCGCTGCACCCACGGCTCGGCCACCAGCCGGCTCAGCGAGGACCACCTGTTCTACCTCATGAGCCGGGGCTTGACCCGCTCCCAGGCGGTGCGCATGGTGGTAGAGGGGTTCTTCGCCGAGGTGCTGGACCGGGTGCCCCTGGCGCCGGTGCGGGATCTGCTGGCCGAGCGGATCGGCGCCAAGATGGCGACATGACCGGGGCGACGTCGGAATTCGTGCCCGTGGCGGCCGTGGACGAGATTCCCCCGGGCACGGCCCGGGTGGTGACGCTGGAGGGCCGGCGCATCGCGGTCTTCAACGTGGGCGGGACGTACTACGCCATCGACGACACCTGCACCCACGAGGAGGCGTCGCTGGCCAGCGGGGCCCTGTACGGCGACATCGTGGCGTGTCCGCGGCACGGGTCGCGGTTTCACCTGCCCACCGGGCGCGTGCTGTCCCTGCCGGCCGTGATCCCGGTCAACACGTATCCGGTCCAGGTGGCCGACGGGCAGGTCTGTGTGCAGCCGGTCCCCCGGCGGGGCCGCGGGATGCCCCACAAGACCTGAGGGACCGCACACGGGAGGCGTGGCCGATGGTGCCCGAGACGGTCCGGGCCGACTTTCCCATCCTGGCGCGGCGGGTCCACGGCAAACCCCTGGTGTACCTGGACAGCGCCGCCACCTCCCAGAAGCCCCGGCAGGTCCTGGACGCCCTGGTGCGCTACTACACCGAGTACAACGCCAACGTCCACCGCGGGATCTACGCCCTGGCCGAGGAGGCGACCCGCCGGTACGAGCAGGCCCGCGCCGCCGTGGCGGCGTTCATCGGGGCGCCGCGGCCGGAAGAGGTGGTGTTCACCCGGGGCACCACCGAGGCCATCAACCTGGTGGCGTATACCTGGGCGCGCGCCACCCTGCGCCCGGGCGACGAGATCATCCTCACCGAGATGGAGCACCACAGCAACCTGGTCCCCTGGCAGCTGGTGGCCGAGCAGACCGGGGCCGTGCTGCGCTTCGTGCCCTTCGACGGCCAGGGTCTGCTGGACCTGGACGCCTACGACCGGCTGCTGGGGGAGCGCACCCGCCTGGTGGCGGTCACCCACCAGTCCAACGTCCTCGGCACCATCAACCCCATCCGGGAAATCGCCGCCCGAGCCCGCGCGGTGGGGGCCCGGGTCCTGGTGGACGGCGCCCAGGCCGCCCCCCACATGCCGGTGAACGTGGCCGAGCTGGGGGTGGACTTTTACGCCCTGTCGGCCCACAAGATGTGCGGCCCCACCGGCGCGGGGGCCCTGTGGGCGCGCTACGAGCTGCTGGAGTCCATGCCGCCCTTCCACGGGGGCGGGGAGATGATCCTCCTGGTGCAGCTGGAGAAGTCCACCTTCAAGGACCCGCCCCACAAGTTTGAAGCCGGCACCCCCAACATCGCCGACTGCATCGTGTGGGCTGAGGCCATCGACTACCTGCAGCGCATCGGCATGGAGGCCATCCGGGAACACGAACGGCGCCTGGTGGCCTACGCCCTGGACCGCCTGGCCGAGGTGCCCGGGATCACCGTGTACGGCCCCCGGGAGATGAACGTGCGGGGCGGGGCCGTGGCCTTCTGGATGGACGTGGCGCACCCCCACGACGTGGCCCAGGTTCTCGACCAGGAGGGGATCGCGGTCCGCGCCGGGCACCACTGCGCCCAGCCCCTGCACCGGCGCCTGGGCGTGCCGGCCACGGTGCGGGCCAGCGTCTACCTCTACAACACCGAATCCGACATCGACGCCCTGGTCCGGGGCCTCCACGCGGTGCGGCACCTGTTCGCGCCCCGCCCGGCCCCGGCCTGAGACCGCGTCGCCCTCCCCCGGCGGTTCGCGCGGCTCGAGCGCGGGGCACCCGGCGGGCATGCGGTGCGGACCCGAGTGCCGCGCGGGCAGGAGTGTGGTATGCTCACCGGGAGACCCATGGGCCTGGACGATCTGTACCGCGAGGTCATCCTGGACCACTACAGCCATCCGCGCAACCGCGGAGAGCTGCCCGACCCCGACATCAGGGTGGAGGGGGCCAATCCCCTGTGCGGGGATGAGCTGGCCATCTACGTGAAGCTCTCGGGTGACACGGTGGCCGATGCCCGGTTCACCGGCCGGGGCTGTTCCATCAGCCAGGCCTCGGCGTCGATGATGACCGAGCAGATCAAGGGCAAGACCCTCGCCCAGGCCCGCGCCCTGGTGGCCCGTTTCAGGGGCATGATGCACGGCGAGCCCGTCTCGGAGGAGGAACTGGGCGACCTGGTGGCCCTGCAGGGCGTGCGCAAGTTTCCGGTGAGAATCAAGTGCGCCACCCTTGCGTGGGTGGCTCTGGAGCAGGGGATGGACGAGTACGCGGCGGGCCGGGGCGCCGTCACCGCCCGGACGACCACGGAGACATGAGGGCCAGGGAACTCCGCCGATCCCTCGTCCCTCCTCCCTCCTCCGGCTTCCCTGTCGGGAGGACCCCATGACCCGAGACCAGCTGTGGCAGGAGCTGGCGGCGCAGCTGCGGGTGGACAGCATCCGGGCCACCACCGAGGCCGGCTCCGGCCATCCCACCTCGTGCCTGTCGGCGGCCGACCTGATGGCGGTCCTGCTGGCCGGGTACCTGCGGTACGACGTCCACGACCCGCGCCACCCGGCCCGCGACCACCTGGTGTTCTCCAAGGGGCATGCGGCGCCGCTGCTGTACGCCATGTGGAAGGCCGCCGGCGCCCTGACGGATCAGGAGCTGCTGACCCTGCGCCGGTTCGGCAGCCGCCTGGAGGGACACCCCACCCCGGCCCTGCCCTGGGTGGAGGTGGCCACCGGGTCGCTGGGGCAGGGGCTGGCCATCGGGGTGGGGATGGCCCTTGCCGCCCGCTACCTGGACCGGGTGCCGTCCCGGATCTGGGTCCTGTGCGGGGACAGCGAGATGGCCGAAGGGGCGGTGTGGGAGGCGGTGGAGCACGCCGCGTACTACCGCCTGGGCAACCTGATCTGCATCGTGGACGTCAACCGGCTGGGCCAGCGGGGGCCCACCATGTGGGGGTGGGATACGTCCGCCTATGCCCGGCGCGCCCGGGCCTTCGGGTGGCAGGCCCTGGAGATCGACGGCCACAACCTGGAGGAGATTGACCGGGCCTTTGCCCAGGCGGCCGCGTCCGCCGGTGGCGACGTACCCACCATGATCCTGGCCCGCACCCGGAAGGGCCGCGGCGTGGCGGCCGTGGAGGACGCCGAGGGATGGCACGGCAGAGCCCTGCCCCGGGAGGTGGCCCAACAGGCCGTCGCCGACCTGGGAGGCGAGCGGCATCTGGTGGTGGAGGTGTCCCGGCCGCCGTCCCTGACGCCGGCTCCCCGCCCGCCGGCCGCTCCGCTCCAGCTCCCGGCGTACCGGGTGGGCGACCTGGTGGCCACCCGGCGCGCCTACGGCGACGCGCTGGTGGCGGTGGGCGCCGCCCGGCCCGAGGTGGTGGTCCTGGACGGCGAGGTGAACAACTCCACCTACGCCGAGGACTTCGCCCGCGCCTATCCCGACCGCTACTTCGAGATGTTCATCGCCGAGCAGCAGATGGTGGCGGCGGCGGTGGGGCTGCAGGTCCGGGGGTACGCGCCGTTCGCGTCCTCCTTTGCGGCGTTCCTGACGCGGGCCTATGACTTCATCCGCATGGCCGCCGTGTCCCGGGCCAGCATCCGGCTGGTGGGCTCCCACGCCGGGGTGTCCATCGGGTGGGACGGGCCGTCCCAGATGGGCCTGGAGGACCTGGCCATGATGCGGGCCGTGGGCGGCAGCACCGTCCTGTACCCGTGCGACGCCAACCAGACCGCCGCCCTGGTGGCGGAGATGGTGGACCGTCCGGGCATCGTCTACCTGCGCACCACCCGGGAGAAGACGCCGGTGATCTACCCGCCCGGGCGCCGCTTCCCCGTGGGGGGGAGCTGCGTGGTCCGCCGCTCCGAGCGGGATGCCGTCACCGTGGTGGCGGCGGGGATCACCGTGCACGAGGCCCTGCGGGCGGCCGACCGGCTGGCCGAGGAGGGAATTGCGGTCCGGGTGATTGACGCCTACTCGGTCAAGCCCCTGGACGCCGCCACGATCCGACAGGCGGCCCGGGAGACCGGCGCGGTGGTGACGGCGGAGGACCACTGGCCCGAAGGCGGCCTGGGGGAGGCGGTCCTGGCGGCGCTGGCGGAGGCGGGGGACCCCCTGCCGCCGGTGCGGGTGCTGGGCGTGCGCGGGATGCCGGGGTCGGGGACGCCCGACGAGCTGCTGGACGCCGCCGGGATCAGCGCCCGGCACATCGCCGATGCCGTCCGGGCGCTGGTCGGGGCGCGGGGGGCCGCGTCCGGTCGCAGGTGAGGATGCCGGCGGACGGAATCCGGATTTCAGGGATTCGGGAACGGCAGGCCGCGCCCAGTCCTGCGTCCGGCGCGCAGGAAGGTCCGCGAGGCGCGCCGTAGTGACAGACGGTGCTCGTGCGCAGGGAGGGACACACGTGGCTGACCCGCAGGATGTGCCCCGCAGTCAGGTCCTGCCCCTGGACCGGGCGCTGGAGATCATCGACGCCCTGCCCGGCGGAGGCATCATCCTCACCAAAGTGGAGGAGGTCCTCAACTGGGGGCGGGCGGCGTCGGTGTGGCCCCTGACCTTCGGGCTGGCCTGCTGCGCCATCGAGATGATGCAGGCGTACGCCACCCGGTTCGACATGGACCGGATGGGCATCATTCCCCGGGCCACTCCCCGGCAGGCCGACTGCATCATCGTGGCCGGGCGGGCCACCCTCAAGATCGCCCCCATCGTGCGCCGCCTGTGGGAGCAGATGCCCGAGCCCAAGTACGTGATCTCCATGGGCTCCTGCGCCACCTGCGGCGGACCCTTCTATTACGACAACTACTCCATCCTCAAGGGCATCGACCAGGTGATCCCCGTGGACGTCTACGTCCCCGGCTGCCCGCCGCGGCCGGAGGCGCTGATCGAGGGATTCCTCAAGCTGCAGGACAAGATCCGCCGGGAGCCGTTCCTGCGGCGACGCGTCTACGCCGCGGCCGCCGCCCCGCAGAGGTCCTAGCCATGCCGCTGCACACCGAAGAGCTGATGCTCAACATGGGGCCCCAGCATCCCAGCACCCACGGGGTGCTGCGGATGGTGGTGACCCTCGACGGCGAGAACATCGTGGACGTGCAGCCCGACATCGGCTACCTGCACTCCTCGGTGGAGAAGATGATGGAGCACCGCACCTACCTCCAGAACATCGCCCTGGTGGACCGGGGGATGGACTACCTGGCGGCGATGGCCAACGAGGAGGTGTGGGTGCTGGCGGTGGAGCGCCTGGGCCGCATCGACGTCCCCGAGCGGGCCCGCTACATCCGCACCATCATGCTGGAGTTGCAGCGCATCAGCAGCCACCTGCTGTGGCTGGGGACCTTTGGCATCGATCTGGGAGCCTTCACGGCCTTTCTGTGGTGCATGCGGGAGCGCGAGCGGATCATGGACCTGTTCGAGTCCGCCACCGGCGGACGCCTCCACCACGTGTACTTCCGTATCGGCGGGGTGTACGACGATCTGCCCGAGGGGTGGACCGACCGCTGCGCCGAGTTCTGCGACTACCTGCTGGACCGGCTGCCCGAGTACGACGAGCTGCTCACCGGCAACCCCATCTTCGTGGCCCGCACCCAGGGGGTGGGGGTGCTGCCCCGGGAGCGGGCCATCGCCATGGGCGCGTCGGGTCCGGTGGCGCGGGCGTCGGGGCTCGCCTATGACGTGCGCCAGGCCCACCCGTACGAGGTGTACGACCGGGTGCAGTTCGACATCCCCGTGCGCACCGAGGGCGACTGCTACGCCCGCTACCTGGTGCGCATGGAGGAGATGCGCCAGAGCGTCCGCATCATCCGGCAGTGCCTGGAGCAGATGCCGGCGGGGGAGATCCGCTCCAAGGTGGCCGTGACGCTGCGGCTGCCCAAGGGCGAGGTCTATGCCCGCACCGAGTCGCCCCGGGGAGACCTGGGCATCTACCTGGTCAGCGACGGCGGGGAGCGACCCTACCGGGTGAAGATCCGCGCCCCGGCCTTCAGCAACCTGTACGCCCTGACGGAGATGATGCGCGGGTGGAAGGTGGCCGACGTCATCGCGATCCTGGGCAGCATCGACATCGTGCTGTCGGACGTGGACCGCTGAAGAGGTGGCGCGTGGGACCGGAGGAGCGTGGCCGCGTGGATGCCCATGCGCGGTCCCGGGTCATGGGTCCGCCCCGCGGACGCTCCGCCGGCCCGTGTCCTGAGGGGTGCCGATGAGCGTGCAGAGCAACGGTCGGAAGAACCTGGCCACCCTGGCGTGGGAGGGGGCCCGGGGGCTGGTGGTGGGCCTGCGGGCGACGTGGCGGACCCTGGTGGAGCGCAAGGTCACGGTGCCGTATCCCGTGCAGAAGGTCAACGTCTCTCCCCGCTGGCACGGGCTGCTGGCCCTGCCCATCGACCCGGAGACCGACAACGACCGCTGCATCATCTGCTTCCAGTGCGAGCGGGTGTGCCCGGACCGGTGCATCCACATCGAGGCCACGGGCAAGGGCAAGGACCGTGTTCTCACCCGCTTTGACATCGAGATGGACAAGTGCTGCTACTGCGGGCTGTGCGTGGAGGTGTGTCCCACCGAGGCCATCGTGTTCGTCCCTCACTACGAGGCCAGCACCTACAACCGGGCCCGCCTCCTGTACACCCTGGAGGACCTCCACCGGGCGGCGCCCAAGGAGCCCATCGCCACCGGCGTGGTGAAGGTGAGGAGGTAGACGATGAGCTGGGAACTGGCGGAGCGCCTGAAGGCCCGCTTCCCCCAGGTCGAACTGTTCCCGCGGCCGGACCAGCCGGAACCCGGCGTAAGGGCGCCGGGGCCCGCCGCCGAGGGCCGGGGCGCGGACGAGGGCGGAGCCGCGCCGGCGCCCGAGCGTCCCGCCGTTCCGGCCCGCCGTCCGGCCCACGAGCAGCCGCCCCGGTACCTGACCCCCGGAGTGTACGTGCCGCGGGACAGCCTGCTGGACGTCTGCCGCGTCCTGGCCACCGACCCCGAATTCGGGCTGACGTACCTGTCGTTTGTGAGCGCCATCGACTGGCCCGAGCGCGGCGAGATGGAGGTTCTCTACCACCTGTACTCGCACCGCACGCGGGAGGAGCTGGCCCTGAAGGTGCGCGTGCCCCGCGACGACCCCCGGGTGCCCTCGGTGACGGGGATCTGGGACGGTGCCAACTGGCACGAGCGGGAGGCCTACGATCTGCTGGGGGTCATTTTCGAAGGCCATCCCAACCTGCGGCGCATCATGATGACCGACGACTGGATCGGCCACCCCCTGCGCAAGGACTACGTCTACCAGGACCCACCCTGGCTGGTCGAGATCGCCCGCGAGCGCCAGAAGGACGCCGAGGGCCTGGGCCTGGGCGAGCGTGCCTGACCCGCGCGGCACGGGCATGTCCAACCCCTGGTCTCCGCGTCCCGCACACCGACCGCCGGACCCCGGGTCCCGGACAGCGGATCCCGACCGTCCCCGCCTCCCCCCCGGGCAGTACCGGACCGAGAAGTGGCCGGTCCTTCACACCGGCAGCGTCCCTCGCTTCGACCCCGAGCGGTGGGACTTCCGCGTCTGGGGGCTGGTGCGGACCCCGGTGCGCCTGACGTATCCCGAGGTGCGGGCCCTGCCGTCGGTGCGCCTGCGGTGTGACATCCACTGCGTGACGGCGTGGAGCAAGCTGGACGTGGAGTTCGAGGGCGTGCCGGTGGCGACGGTGCTGGACCTGGCCGGCCCGCTCCCCGAGGCGAAGTTCGTGATGGTGCACGCGGAGCAGGGGTACGAGACCAACCTGCCCCTGGGGTACCTGCGCGCCCCCGACGCCCTGCTGGCATACCGCGCGGACGGCGCCGACCTCACCCCCGAACACGGGTGGCCCCTGCGCCTGGTCGTGCCCCGCCTGTACTTCTGGAAGAGCGCCAAGTGGGTGCGGGGCCTGGAGCTGATGGCTCAGGATCGCCCCGGCTTCTGGGAGCGCAACGGCTACCACAACCACGCCGACCCCTGGAAAGAAGAACGCTACTCGGCAGACTGAAAAAAATGACTTCCCAGGGCTAGCTCGGGGACAGTCCCCACCCGCACCCGGGGACAGTCCCCAGGCGTCTGCCCACCGGAGCGCGGAAGCCTCCATCTGGTCGTTCCCCCCGGGCGAGCGGAGATTCCCCCGCCCGGGGGGACTGTCACCGCCGGCCTCCGGGGACTGTCCCCCGACACGTGTCCGTGACGGCGGGGGAGGTATACTTGTGGCACTATGGTTGGGCTGTGGCCGGCTGTTGTGGCGGGCCTGGCGGGGGGCGTCCTCGCCGCGGCGGCGGTGGCCGGGGGCCTGTTCACCGGGGGCATCCCCGCCGTGGCCCTGGCGCTGTGGGACCGCTGGCTGAGGCTGGTCCCGATGCCGCTGTTCTCCCTGCTGCTGGGCACCCTGAAGTTCGCCGCCAAGCCGGCGGCCTTCTGGGCGATGCTGGCGGCCCTCAGCCTGGGCCTGGGGGGCCTGGGCGCGCTCATTGCCCGGTGGACCTCCGGCCCCGCGCGGGCACTGGCGGCGGCATGGCTGTCCGCAAGCGGCCTCCTGGCGCTGCTGGCCTGGTCCCCGGCGACGTCGCACCTGGCCGCCCGCCTGGAGGCCCAGGGGGTGGACGGTCGTCCCGGCCTCACCGTGGGCCTGGCCCTGGCGGGCTACGGAGGTGTCTTCGCGGTGCCGTACGCCGTCGCGCTGCGGATCCTGCTGCGCCGGCGCCGCGCCCGGCTGCGGCCGGTGAGCGGGGGTTCCTGCAGCATCACCCGCCGCCACCTGCTGGCCCGCGGGATGATGGCGCTGCTGGCCTCGGCCCTGGGGACCGGCGGGGCCCAGTGGCTGCGGGGACGGTGGAAGAAGGTCTGGGCCGCCACCCTCAACGCGTTCGCCAGGGTCACCGGGTTACCGCCGGAGATCACCCCGACCGGCCAGTTTTACGTCGTCAGCAAGAACCCGCCCGGCCTTGACCCCGTCCTGGACGCGCGCCGGTGGTCCCTGGAGGTCACGGGCCTGGTGGGGCGGACGGTGAAGCTCACCTACGACGAGCTGCGGGCCCTGCCGGCCGTCCAGCAGTACCAGACCCTGGAGTGCATCAGCAACGAGGTCGGGGGCGACCTCATCAGCAACGCGGCATGGAAAGGGGCGCGCCTGCGGGACGTGCTGATGCTGGCCGGCGGCCCGGCCCCCACGGCGGTGAAGGTGGCCTTCCGCTGCGCCGACGGCTACACGGAGTCGCTGCCCATCGCCGACGCGCTCAACCCCACCACCCTGCTGGCCTATGAGATGAACGGGGAGCCCCTGCCGCCCCGCCACGGCTTCCCGGTGCGCCTGCTGGTCCCGGGCCTGTTCGGGATGAAAAACCCCAAGTGGATCACCCGGATCGAGGTGGTCAACTACGACTTCCGGGGCTACTGGGAGGCGTCGGGGTGGAGCGACGAAGCCGTGGTCAAGACCATGTCCAAGTTCACCACCCCCACCCGCAGCAGCCTGCCCGCGGGAGAGGTCGGCCTGGGCGGGGTGGCCTACGCCGGAGACCGCGGCATCCGGAAGGTGGAGTACAGCACCGACGGGGGGCGGACCTGGCAGCAGGCCGAGACCGCGCCGCCCCTGGGCCCGTTTACCTGGGTCCTGTGGGCCGCGGTGTGGACTCCGGCCGGCCCCGGCGAGTACGTGCTGAAGGTGCGGGCCACCGACGGCACGGGCGTCCTCCAGGCGGCCCGGGAGTCTCCGCCCCTCCCCGACGGCGCCACCGGCTACCACACCCTGCGGATCCGCATCCGCCGCTAGCC